>CAZPEQ010000026.1:0-13657 GCA_964585605.1 uncultured Weeksellaceae bacterium
ATCGCCAATCAAGAAGTGCAATTAGGGCGATATGAAGAGGCCATGGGTCTGTACAAACTTGCCATTAAGCAAATGACTGTGCTCAACGACGATAGCAACCTAGCTAGCTGCTTTTCTGGTGTGGGCAAGACGAAATGGAGACTTGGCGAAGCAGATTCCGCTATTTTCTATTACGGTCGTGCCTTGGCAATAGTGGGTGATCGCAACTTGGTCGTGGATCGGGCTGTGGCGCATTCTGCCCTCTGTGGTTTGTATACAGAACAAATGGACAAGAAGGCTGCTGCTGAACATTGCGCTTTATCGGCCAAATTTGCTGACCAATACGGGGGCATCAAACAGAAACTTTCGTCGGCCAAATACCGATACGGATTTCACAAGAAATTCGGAGAACCTGAAAAAGCCTTGGAACAGATGGAGCGGTGGAAGTCTTTGCAAGACTCCTTGGTCAAGTCTGAGAATGAGCAGTTCCTTGCTGAGGTGATGACCAAGTATGAGACAGCTGAGAAAGAGAAACAATTAGCAATACAGGATTTAGAACTGAAGCAGAATGAACAAGAAAGGAATTTTTATGTGGCCCTACTTTCTGTATTTGCATTGTTGTTGATGGGTGCGGTCATATTTACGTGGAACAAGATCAAAACCAACAAGGTCTTACAAAACCAAAAAGAACTTATCGAACGCGCGCTTGAAGAAAAGGAATTGCTGCTTCGAGAGATTCATCACCGGGTAAAGAACAACCTGCAAATTGTAAGCAGCTTGCTGAGTATTCAGAGCCGGAGTATTCAAGATGATGCCGCCTTAGAAGCGGTCAACGAAAGCAGGAACCGGGTAAAGAGCATGGCCCTTATACATCAAAACCTATACAACGAGGATAACCTCACAGGGATTGACATGCAAGATTACATTCGTAAATTGGGAGAGAGCTTAGTCAGTAATTATCAGGTATCAGGTGCTAAAGTGGATTTGGTAACAGACATAGACGTCTTGAATCTGGACGTGGATACGACGATCCCGTTGGGCTTGATCTTGAATGAATTGTTGACTAATGCGTTGAAATACGCCTTTCCAGAAGGGCAGGGAGGCATGGTCAAGATATCCTTGAAAGAAGAACAAGAGCAGTTGTTGCTGCGGGTTCAAGATGACGGTGTAGGCTATCAAGCTGATGCAACACGAGTAGAGGAAAGCACAGGCTTTGGCATGCGTATGATCAAAACATTCTCGAAGAAACTGGATGCTGAATTTAACATCCGGAATGACTCGGGGACCATCGTTGATATACGCATTAAGAACTTTAAGAAAGCATCATGAAGGCCTGGGCGCTTTTCTTGTTGAGCACTTTTCCTTTGCTCATATACGCGAAGGATTCGCAAGAAACTTTCCCCGTGATCGAGCAACTATTGAATGGAAGGAAATACGAAGAAGCCCTCACGGTTGCAGAAAATGAACTTATTCGACTCGGCACAACCCCTGAACCATGGGAGTTCGGAGAATTGATATTGCTCAAGGGGAAAGCATTGACGCACTTGTACCGGATAGATGAGGCAAAGGCCGCATATGATTCGCTTGCTACTTATGGCCGCAGTATCGGGCATACTGGTATTGAAACATGGGGTTTGAATGCATTAGTTGTCATTGCAGAATTCAACGGTGAAGTAGAATTGGCAGAACGTTGTTCCAAACGCGTATTGGAGATCGGCGCGGCCGATACGGCTTGCTATTCTGATGCACTATCCAACTTAGCTAATGGGTTTGTTAGGCGCAACCAGAATGATTCAGCTTTGCTGTTGTTACATCAAGCGATCAAACTAGATAGCTTAAGTGGAGCTGTTCGAAGCATTCATTTCAACTGTTCTGCTGTAGCGGAAGTGTACGAATCCATGGGTGAAATAGACAAAGCCTTAGTCGAAATGCAAAAAGGCTACAACTACTTACGACCGGGAATTGACGACTTTAAAAAAGCATCGTTTGAGCAAGGTCTGGCTCAATTGTTCCTGGCTCAGAACAACATACAATTGGCCAAGGAATACGGCTTAAAAGGCAAGAAAAGTGCTACGGAAAATAACCTGCGTTCGAAATTAGCTGATATTAACCTGGTACTCGGACATGTTGCTCGTGCAGAGAACGACCTACAATTAGCTCAACGGAATTACGAGCGTGCTTTGCCGTACTTGCTGGAGAAGAAGATCTCCCGATCCTTGATCCCTGTATATGCATCCTTAGCTGAGGTTGCTATTGAACAGGGAAAGATGAAAGACGCGTATCGGGCGTTACAGGAAGCGAAACGTTGGAGTGCCGATCAATCAGACCGAACGCGAACGGTGCCTTATTACGCGGCACTTACCCGGTATCAATTAGAACGCGGCGCGGTTGATGAGGCTGTGAAGACGCTTCAAATTGTTACCAGAAATCGATTGCCTGAGGTCTCTATGTACAAGGACCTGGCACACTTCAAATTGGCCCGTGCGGTCAAAAGAAAACAAGGAGCTTTTGAAGAGGCCTTGCTCATTAACGACCAGATCATATCATTGAAAGACTCACTTTTTCGTACAGAACAAGCACGCGTACTGAATGAGATGGAAGGGCGTTTCAACAAAGCGCAGAACGAAAAAGAGATCGCACGACTAGATGCCGAAAGGGAAATACAGGACCTGGCCATCCAGCAGAAAGATTTCCAATTAAAAGCAGGAACGACCGTAGCTCTTGTACTGGTAGGCTTAGGGCTCTTCATGCTCTATCAGTACCGTACCATAAAGCGGATCAATGTGGAGGTCAATAAGAAGAATACCATCATTACCTCAGCGCTAGAGGAAAAAGAACTATTGCTTCGTGAGATCCACCATCGGGTCAAGAACAACCTGCAGGTCATAAGTAGCCTACTTAGCTTGCAAAGTAGAGATATCAACGATGGAGCTGCGCTGGAGGCGGTGAACGAAAGCAGGAACCGGGTCAAAAGCATGGCGTTGATCCATCAGAACTTGTATCAAGAAGAGAACTTAACAGGTATTGACATGGGCCAGTATATTGGTAAACTAGCGAAAAGCCTGTTAACCAATTATAAGATAGACAGATCGAAAGTTGATCTGGTCACAGATATTGATGAGCTGAACTTAGATGTTGACACAACCATCCCACTTGGGCTCATATTGAACGAATTGCTAACCAATACGTTGAAGTATGCATTCCCAGATGGCCGTGAAGGAAGAGTGGAGATCAGGTTGAAAGAGGAGGATCAGGAGCTACTTTTAGAGGTAAGAGATAATGGAGTTGGGTATGATCCACAGGCAGAACGAGGAGAGGAAAGCTCTGGCTTTGGCATGAACATGATCAAGACCTTCTCCAAGAAACTCAAGGCGGAGCACCGTGTATGGAATGACGGAGGAATGGTCGTTGAACTGAAGATCAAGAAGTACAAACTAGCGTCGTAGAAGATAGATGAGTACGAAGGTGCGCATATTCATTGTGGAGGACGAACCGCTCATAGCGGCTGATCTCGAAATGAACTTAGAGGAGTTGGGTTATGACGTTTGCGGTCAAGCAGATAATGCCATGGATGCCATGGCCGATATAGCGGCTACCAAACCGGACATTGCCTTGTTGGATATCAGCATTGAAGGAGACTTGGACGGTGTTCAATTGGCGGAGAAGATCAACCAGAAATTTCAGATACCCTTCATCTTCATTACCAGCCATGCGGATCGGGGAACCATTGAACGAGTTAAACAAACCAAACCAGCCGGCTTCATAGTAAAGCCTTTTGACGAAGGAGATTTGCGGTCGAATATCGAAATTGCCTTGTTCCGCTTTGGAACCGAGTTGCCTGTAACAAAGCCTGATCAAGATGACAAACAAGAAGAGGGCAGTGAATTCGTAATCGCCGATAGCATTTTCATAAAGGACAAAGGGCGCTTAGTGAAAGTTCCGTTCAATGAGATCCTTTACTGCGAGGCATTTGACAACTACACGAAGCTCATTACCCTAGACAATAAATTCCTAATATCCAGCACGCTAAAGTCGGTGGAAAGCCGCTTAGGAGGCGGATCCTTCTTACGTGTACATCGTTCCTATGTAATCAACGTGGCTCAGGTATCGGCCTTAGAAGATGGCTACGTGTTTTTAGACAAGCATAATATTCCAGTTGGCAAGACCCATAAAGAGGAGTTAATGAAGCGGATCAACACCCTGTGATTCTGAAGGTGTCCTATCCTGCGCCCACGAAAAGCGCTGTTCACTCAAAATAAGACCGTGTTCACCAATGTTTCCGGTATGGAATGCGGCGCGTTGTGAACTTTGGGAATGCAAAAAGCTGCAAGAGCATATCTTTCAGCTAAGACGTTTTAACCTCAACCACATAGCATGCATACTATGAAAGACCCGGTACAGCCCCAAGAATTCAGAACGGGTGATCCAGTTTCGCCGATCTTCATCAAGGACCGTCGGCAGTGGATCAGACTGCGCTTAGAGCAGGTGGAATGGGTTGAAGCGGCAGACAATTGCACCATCTTGCATTTAAACGGAGATGATCACATTGTTGGGCGCACCTTAAAGGACGTAATGACGCACCTAACCGGTCATGGCTTCGAACGCATACATCGCTCTTATGCCATCAATTTAAGGCACATTGACGCCATTGACGATGGCGGGGTGCGTATTGGGTCAGCACGGCTTCCAATAGGCCGGAAATACAGATCGGCACTACTGGAAAAATTGCAGATGATCTAGGGCAAAATCGAGCCCACTAGAATAACTGGTACGTTCACGAAGTTTATTGGTCAGTTGGCTTGAAAGCCCTTTACTGGCGTGTATTTAAGGCGGAATTTTATAGGGTAAAACGAGACAAATGCTGCCCGTATTTCGAATTTTTGCCTTAGCCTCTCTTCTGCTCGTGACCCTTACTTCAAACGCCCAATTAGCGGGCACCTATACCATCGATGACGGAGGTGGTGGAGACTACACAACATTCACCGCTGCGGTCAGCGACCTGACCACGCTTGGGGTAAGTGCTCCGGTTGTGTTCGAGGTACTGCCAGGTACCTATGCAGAGCAGGTCTCAATTCCAGCCATAACAGGAAGTTCTGCAACGAATACCATCTCCTTCGCAGGCCAGACCATGGACAGTTCGGATGTAGTACTTACAACGCCAACCGGGGGTTTGCCCTATACAGTGGAACTCAATGGAGTTGATTTTATTACATTTTCGTACATGTCCATTGTAAATACAGGTACCGCCAGTACGCATCGTGCGATTAATATCGTGAATGGTTCAAATGACTGGGCATTCCGAAACTGTAGGTTGTCGACTTCTGCTGTATCGAGTGCAAATGTGTTCAATATTGTAAGCTCATCAATAGGAGATAGCCATATCAGTGCGTGTTTCATTGAGCGTGGTCCAGTCGTTGCGAATGGTGTTTCAACAGGGTCTCTTAGCATCGTTAAAAGTGATTTTCAATTAGCGTCCAGGTGTGTTGACATCGACAATTTTGATGGGGAGATATTCATCAGAGATAACACCATACTTGCGAACGGGGCCGGGACCAGCATCAGACCAATAGATATTTCTTTTTCAGACCCGGCAGCAGGGGCTATCGAACGAAATTGGATCAAAGGGGTCGGTACGGCGCCGATTTGTATTCGCTTCCGTAGTATGGTTCCTGCCGGCAGTAATAGGTTCATTATCGCCAACAATGCAATTATCTCAGATGCTACGGGAGGGCTTAGCAGCCGAGGTATCTGGACGGTATCGACCGTAGGTCAGATCGACATATTGAACAACAGCATTTCAACGGACCAATCTGGCTCGAATTCGCGCGCGATCTATGCGCAAACTGGGGCGTTTGATCTGCGTATTCACAACAACGCCCTCCGAGCATACGTGCACCCCTTATTTGTTCCCGTTGGTTCAATGACGTCCTCTGATCACAATGTGTTTCACAGTGTTTCAGGAAGTGGGGTTGATATCGGACCCCTGTACACCAGCACGGCAGCTCTGTTTGCAGCTACGGGTACCAATGGCAACTCCATTTTTACAGATCCACTATTCGTTGATAATGCCAACAACCTGCATCTACAGCTGGGTTCTCCCTGTTTAGGCGCAGGTTCTGCGTTCGGCGGCATTGCAGATGATATAGATGAGGAAACAAGGCCGCAGCCGGTTGGTTCGATGAACGATATAGGCTCAGATGAGCACCCGGTAGGATGTGCTGCATTAGCAGGCACCTACATTATCGGTGGTTCCGGAGCTGCGGATTACGCGACTTTCAATGACGCGGTGGGCGCTCTCACAGGATGTGGAATTTCGGCGCCTGTGGTGTTTGAGATAGAAAGTGGCACCTACACCGAGCAGGTCTCCATACCGGCCATAACGGGAAGTTCTGCAACGAACACCATAACGTTCATAGGACAGACTATGGACAGCACAGATGTGGTACTCACGTGGGCTACATCAGGACCGAACTACACGGTAGAATGGGATGGTGTCGATCACATCACCTTCTCGCATTTAACGATTCAACGTACGAGTAGTACGAACTCAAATGTTGCACTGGCAATAGCCAGTGCCAGTGCGGACTGGAATGTGCTGAACTGCCGGTTCGTGACCAATGCGGTCGGTACGAATATTGTAGCTCATGGGGGCTTGGTGTATAGCGGTGCCACTACTACTAGTGTTGGTGATGCTTTGATACAGAACTGCGCATTTGAACAAGGGGGCATAGTGCTAACGAGAGGAGGAGTAGGCACTTTCACCGTTACGGACAATGTGATTAACAATACCGGTGGTGGCGGTTGCATATACCTAGTGCAGATTCAAGGAGTAACTACGGTAAGTGACAATGAATTGACTTCGGTAGTATCCAATTCATTGTCATCGCCTATTCGCTTGGCCACTATAACAAGCCCTACAAGCCTGCTGATTCAACGGAATCGGATAAGATCCTCAGGTTCTGGTTTTGGTTCTGCCATTTATTCGCTTAACGTGCAAGGCACGGCAAGTGCACCTGTGGTGTTCCGGAACAATGAGATCATCAGTTCAGGAACATCGGGGAGAGGTATCTGGACCGTCAGTACGAATTCTCATATTCACATACTGAACAACAGCATTGCACAGGTTCCTGGCCGGGAGGGTATCCTGGGTCAGACCGGAGCTAGTAACATCACCTTACATAACAACGCCATTATAGGACAAACCCGGCCGGCACAATTCCCAGCAGGAGCTGTCATATCTGCTGATCACAATGTATTTCACAGCATCACAGGCCAAGCGCCGATATCTGTGGGAGTGAATGCTAATTCTATAACAGCCGATCCATTGTTCGTAGACAATGCGAACGACCTTCATTTACAGGTGGGTTCCCCATGTTTGGGTGCAGGTTCTACGTTCGGAGGTATTGCGGATGATATAGATGAGGAAATGAGGCCGCAGCCTGTTGGTTCGATGAACGATATAGGCGCGGATGAGCACCCTGTTGGGTGTGCTGCATTGGCCGGCACCTATGTTATCGGTGGCTCAGGAGCTGCGGATTACGCGACTTTCAATGACGCAGTGGGCGATCTTACAGGATGTGGAATTTCGGCGCCTGTGGTGTTCGAAGTAGAGAGTGGCACCTACACCGAGCAGGTCTTCATACCGGCCATAACAGGAAGTTCTGCAACCAACACGATAACCTTTACTAGCCAAACCATGGATAGCACAGATGTGGTACTGACATGGGCTACATCAGGACTGAATTATACGGTCCAATGGGATGGTGTTGATCACATCACCTTCTCTCATTTAACGATCGAACGCATGGGTAGTGGTACTTCCAGCATCGCTCTGGCAGTGACCAGCGCCAGCACGGACTGGAACGTGCTGAACTGCCGGTTCGTGACCAATACGGTCGCCACTAATGTTACTAACCAAGGGGGGGTGGTCTATACCGGTTCCAGTGTCAGCGTTGGGGAGGCTTTTATACAGAATTGCGCATTTGACGAGGGAGGCATACGATTAGTTGGCGGAGGAACCGGCACCTTCACGGTTACAAATAATGTGGTCGATAAAAGTGGGGGAGGTAATTGCATCTACTTATCACAGATCCAAGGAGTAACGATGGTAAGTGACAATCAATTGACCGGAACGGCCAATTCGGGCTCATTGCCGGTCCGCTTGATCAGCATCACAAATCCTATAAACTTGGTGGTCCAACGCAATCGGATAAAGTCCTCGGGTACGAGTTCTGCCATCTACCTGCTTAATGTGCAAGCAACACCAGGTGCACCTGTGGTGTTCCGGAACAATGAGATAATCAGTTCAGGCACTGGTGGCAGAGGTATCTGGACGGTCGGTACGAATTCACATATTCACATACTGAACAACAGTATTGCGCAGGTTCCTGGCCAGGAGGGTATCCTGGGTCAGACAGGGGCCAGTAACATCACTTTACACAACAACGCCATTTTGGCGCAGACCCGGCCGGTGCATTTCTTCCCACCGGGAGCTGTCATATCTGGTGATCACAATGTGTTTCATAGCTTAACTGGTCAAGTATCGATCTCTGCAGGAGTGAACGCCAATTCCATAACGGCAGATCCGCTATTCGTGGATAATACCAATGACCTGCACTTGCAGAACGGTTCTCCATGCCATAGCACGGGTTCAACATTTGGAGGGGTCACCCAAGATCTGGATGGTGAGTCAAGACCACAGCCCATAGGGACGGATCCGGATATCGGAGCAGATGAGGACCCTTGGGTATGTGTCCCATTGGCTGGAACCTATGTGATCGGGTCTTCATCTGGCGCTGATTATATAGATTTCAACTCAGCGGTGAACGCTATGGCGTTCTGTGGTATTTCAGGGCCTGTATTGTTCGAGGTGGAAAATGGTGTGTATACCGAACGGTTGGAGTTAGCGCCGATCGATGGGACCAGTGCGGTCAACACCATCACCTTCCGCGGGCAGGCATTGGACAGTACTTTGGTCACGTTACAAGCACCAGCAGGAAACAATTCCTTCAACGATCATGTGATTCGTTTTGAGGGTGTGGATTACATCAGTTGGGAGTACATGACCTTTGATCGCACAGGTGGTGGGCTTTACCAACGATTAATAGAATATCCCTTCTTGCCAAGTGAAGTCTCTCAGTACACCGCGTTCAGAAATTGTCGCTTTATTGGGGGTACTGCTGCGATTTCGACGAACTATTGTATCCAAAGCAACAACACAAACCTAGAAGTGCGAACAGAGATTCAACAGTGCAATTTTACAGGATATAGGGGTGTGATCTGGGATGCGAGTAATATGGCTGAAATGCTAATTGTTGAGGGGAACACCTTTGCGAATACGAATAACACTTTGCATTTTCTCAATTTCGCAGATAGCCTCACCGTGCGCTTCAACACAATAACGGGTTCCGGAACAAAGATCGATCTTTCTGGGATCAATGCACCCTTTTTAATTGCAGGTAACCAAGTGAATGCGGCAGCCGGGCTAAGCATTCGATTAACTAATTGTTCCCTGTCAGCGGGTGCACCCGGCTGGATTAAGAACAACAGCATCATTGGCGGCGTAGAAGCATTCTTCCTTGCAGGAGTGAATAACTACATCCGTATCGTCAACAATTCGGCAAGTAGTTCAGCAACACGTGTATACCATGATTCCGGTTCGGGTAACAACCTATGGTTGCAGAACAACGTATTTCGCTCGAATAGCTCAAGTGCCACCGCCTATGTGCTTTGGAAGCAAACGAGCTCGGTATATACCAACACGTCCAACAATGTTTTATATCGGGTAGGCTCCAGTGGGTTTGCCCGTTGGAACAACATCTTCTATACGGACTTAGGCGCACTGCAAGCAGGCTCTGGCCAGTTTGCCAATTCCATACAAGCGGACCCGATGTTCTTAGATCCGTTGAATGACCTGCATATTCAAACGGGTTCCCCATGTGCTGGAACTGGTGTGCTGACCCCGAGTGTGAATGAAGACTTGGATCAAGAAATGCGCCCACAACCTGCACTTACCGCGCCAGATATTGGCATGGACGAAACGCCAGAATTCTGTGAGGTGCTTTCTGGCACGTACATCATAGGATCGTCGGCTGCAGCAGATTTCACCGATTTCACGACAGCCGTCAATAGAATGAGCCTCTGCGGCATTTCCGGCCCAGTGGTTTTTGAAGTAGAGGATGGCACCTACAATGAGCAAATATCCGTGCCGGCCGTAGTAGGGAACTCGGCTACGAACACGATCAGTTTTATCGGGCAGAATATGGATAGTTCCAGTGTGATCCTTGACTTTCCGTCAGCGAACGGGGTGCCGAATTACGTCGTCGAACTCGCAGGAGCAGATTACGTGAGTTTTGCCCATATGACCTTGCAACGCAGTGGTCCGGCATTTCAATTCGGCCATGTAATAGCTGTTGATGAAAGTAGTACAGATTGGGCGTTTCACAATTGTGCCTTGCTGTCTAACGCTAGTACAGCCAGCGCTAGTGAGGTCTTATTTTATGATGCGGTTGTAGCGAGCTCCCTAGGTATATCTGCCATACAGAATTGTCGATTAGTTAACGGAGGGGTTAGCATGCGTGACGTGAGTGGTGGTAGCTTCCAATTTGAGGAAAATACAGTGGATCATGATGCCACAGGGTTGGAATTTTCGTCGTTTTCTGGATCCCTATACTGCGTTGGTAATGAACTAAACGTCGCAACACTCACAAGCACATTTGGTATCAACTTGGATTCAGGAACGCCTGGTGTGATAGAAATAAGCAAGAACAGCATTAAAACATCTGGCTCAGGTTCAACGAACATTCGCTTAGATGACATCAGTGGCACGGCAGCAGATCCGATCCGAATTGCCAACAACATGCTCATCAACAATAGAACACTTAGTTCCAGTCAACGATATACCGTACGACTTTTTGGTACTGCTGGTCATGTTGACCTCTTCAACAACAGTATGACTTGTGTTGGGAATGGTACGGCTTTAGGTATCACGACTTCCGGTTCTGTTACGCATAACTTACGTATACATAACAACGCAATCTTTACGCAAGCTATTCCCCTACTTGTATTCGCTGGATTAACCTCTTCAGACAACAATGTTTTTCACAGTGAAGCATTTGGCGGTGTGAGCGTAAATGTAAATGGGGTGAACTACAATGATCTTCCTTCATTGATCGCAGGAAGTGGTACCAACGCCAACTCGCGTTTCGCAGATCCTGTGTTTGTAGACAATGCGAACGACCTGCACCTACAACTAGGCTCTCCATGCTTGGGGAATGGATCGACCTTTGGTGGAATTGCAGATGATATAGACAATGAACCACGGCCCCAACCAGCGGGTTCGAACAATGACATTGGCGCTGATGAGCACCCAGCATCCACCTGTGGTTTGAGCGGCGTGTACGTGATCGGTTCTTCAGGTGCGGCAGATTACCCAAACTTCAATGCCGCGGTCGCCGACCTCTCGGCATGCGGTATTTCAGCATCGGTCATTTTTGAAGTGGAGAACGGTACCTACACCGAGCAGATTGATCTCGGCCCGGTGGATGGCACCAGTGCCACCAGTACGATCACCTTTCGAGGTCAGGCCTTGGATAGCTCCTTGGTTACGCTACGGCATTTAGCAGGAACCAGTAGCTTCGAGGACTTTGTCATTAACATGGCAGGGGGCGATCACATCACCTTTGAGCACATGACCCTGAACCGATACGCGGGGAGCACGTCAAGGAGATTTGGCATCATCGTCAACTACCCATCTGGCTCAGGAGATGCCTCGGAGTACACGACCTTCCGCAACATACGTTTTATAGGTAGCTATGCTACTAACACGGGCTTCTACCCACCATTTTCGATAGGCATTGCGAGCAACAATATGGAGGATGAAATGGAAGTGAATGTATTGGATTGTCGTTTCCAAACAGTGGGCCGATCCTTTGACTGGAATCAAAATGGACAAGATGATCAACTCAGCATCGTAGGTTGCGAGATTGCTTCCGGTTATCATGGTCCGCGATTCACCGGATTTGATCATGACCTTATGATTAGTGGGAATAGTATTGTGGGACTCTTTAGCAGTTCTACCATTATATCGGGGATGGAGTTTGTGAATTGCAACGGGGGTGTGCTAGTCGAGCGTAACGAAATCTTCATGACTGTCAGGGGGTATGGAATACAGTTGAATAACACACAGGCTACTGCGGCGAACCCATTCGTATTACGCAACAACACGATTATACTCACGAACGCAGCGCTCAATTTCCTTGCGGGTTTTTGGATCCGCGGTACTAATGCAGATTATATCGATGTGATTAACAACAGTGTAAGCGTTCGTCTAGGTAGAGCCTTTTATGAGGAAGCGAGCACGGGTAGTGGAAATCGTGTAGTCAACAATATCTTTCGCTCAGAGTTTTCCGGAGGGTATGCGTTTTACAAATCAGGAACAGGGGTGACTTATTCCCAATTGTCACACAACGTGCTACATCAAATAACAGGCCCATTAGCTTTTTGGAGTTCAGCGCAAACCAACTTGGTGGATCTACAGGCTGCCTCAAGTGCATTTGCGAACTCGGTGCAAGGCGATCCTGGGTTCGTGAATTCGCTTTCGGATCTTCATCTACAAAGCGGTTCGATTTGTACTGGAATTGGCGACAATACAGTGGGCATTGTGAGTGACGTGGATGACGAAGTGCGCCCGCAACCGGCAGGTAGTTTGGTGGACATTGGTGCTGACGAAACACCGGAGTTTTGCATAGACCTGAACGGGACATATGTAATCGGCAGTTCTGGGGGCGCAGACTTCCCTGATTTCAGTTCAGCGGTGAGTCAGATGGAAAAATGTGGCATCAGCGGGCCAGTGGTCTTTAACGTGGAGCCAGGCACCTATGTTGAACAGATCAGCTTGGGCCCGATCTTCGGGAACACGTTTAGCAATACCATTACATTCCAAGGCCAAACGGGCGACAGTACAGATGTGATTCTTCAGTGGAACACATCTTTTGATGCGAATGCCGATTACGTAGTGCTAATGAACGGTGCAGATCACCTTACGTTCAAAGATTTAACGATCAGTAGAACCGGATCTTCATCTTCATCTTTTTGGGCTGCGGCGATCGCCTACGAAGGAACAGATCCCTCTGTAAGCACATCTTTCGAGCATGTGCAAGTGTTGTCCGTATCCACAAGCTCCTCTACTAGGCACACGTTGATCCGAGAGGATTGCACCGCGGACCTACAAGAGGTCAAGTTCAGTAACTGCTTGTTGCGCGGCGGCTACACGGGTATGGAGTGGAACTGCGATGGCACGGATCAGATAACCGACATTACTGATTGTGTGTTCGAGTTGCAGAGAAACGCGCTGGTGATCCGCGACTTGGGTAGTAATGGATCGTCACTGATACAAGGTAATAGGATGAATGCGTTGAACACATCGTCTTTGGCAAGAGCGATTGAACTGGTCGGTGGGCAGGGTCCACATAATGTGTTCCGCAATCAGATCCGTATGAATGGGATCCCGATCACGCTTACCAACTTACTGGTTGGCCCAGGCAATGCGAGTAGGATCGCGAACAACGAACTCGTCAGCTTAAACAACAAAGGGGTTGATATTGCAGGGAACAGTGCAGAGGCCGTTTTTGCGAACAATAGTATTTCGGCCAGTTCAGAGGCGCTCACAACGACTGTC
>CAZPEQ010000027.1:0-13337 GCA_964585605.1 uncultured Weeksellaceae bacterium
TCGATGGTAACCCCCGGCAAGGAAGCCGGCTTGGATCCTGTAGCTATGATGAACCGCTTAGCGCTGAGTTTGCTTTTTTTCTTGCCTGCGATCTCCACCTCATGCGCTGAAAGAAAAGAGGCATGACCATGATGGACATCGATCTTATTCTTGCCCATGAGGTAATCTATTCCGCCAACCGTTTGCTTGACGACCTCTGCTTTGCGTTTGATCATTTGCCCCATATCAACCTGAGGCTTATTGATCTTGATCCCATGCGTAGCGAAGGTCTTTTCCGCATTGTGGAAATGCTCTGACGAATCGAGCAACGCTTTGGAAGGGATGCACCCTACGTTCAGGCACGTACCGCCAAGGGTACTATATCGCTCAATAAGGGCTACACTCATCCCTAGCTGTGCACATCGAATCGCTGCAACGTATCCCCCAGGACCTGAACCGATCACTGCAACATCATATTCTTTCCCAGCCATATATCATACCCTTTTAGTGAAGGTGCGAAGATACTAAGGCAAGTAAGAATCAAGCCTTCACTTTCTTAGCCGTCCCTTAACAAAAGCATGTAGGATAAGAATGATAGCAAGTAGAAGCCCCACACGCCCGATCACGTCGCCAAAGCGGGTATAAAAGGAGAGTTCGTCATGCACTCGTACGTTACCCTTCACCACTTCCTTGGCCCACCACCCACTACGTTGGTGAATATCTCCCTTCTGGTCAATGAAGCAACTTATACCCGTATTCGCGCAACGCGCAATATCCTTCCGAGTCTCCACCGCGCGCAAACGAGCATAAGCTAAGTGGTGTTTATAACCAGGTGCATCAGACCACCAGCCATCGTTGGTGATAATGGCAATAAGATTCGCCCCGTTATTTATATAATCGCCCACATACTCTCCAAATATGGATTCATAGCAAATGACTGGCGCTGCCTTGATAGCGCCTACAGTGGTCATTACCCCTCGTTCTTCCTGTTTCCCTAAGCTTCCTGTGGTGCCCCCAAAATTCAAAGAAAGTGCCGTGAGCGTTCCTACTAGGCCTTGAAATGGTATTTGCTCCACCCCTGGCACCAGTTTGGATTTATGATAGATCTGCACCTCCTGCCCTCTTCGCAATGCCATGGCTGCGTTGTACGCTTCATAATGCCTTTCGGTGCCATGGATAACACGAGAAGAAGGCCCGGGGGTCTCGTCTATATCCAGCAAGCGTTCTGAGGACATGCCCACCAATAAGGTCGCGTTGGGATATTGAGCAAGCCACTGGCGTATGATAGGTACACTTTGCGATCGTTCAATGTCGTTCTCCCACAAGCCTTTCAATATCAGTGCATCAGCAGATCCTCCTAACGTTGCGGACTCCTGAATCGCCGTTTCTGGAAATAGTACCAGTTCAGTTCGTGCGGTCATGGCCTGATCGGCCATCGAAAGCATTTCTTCCAAATGCTCCATTGATTTACCAGGGGTGAACTTATCCTTGTATGGGTCAACGTTTGGCTGAACGATCACCACTTCATGTAGGGTTCCTTTTGGTTCATAGCTCCAATACATGATTAAGGAAATAGCTATAGGCACGCCTGTTACAAGTATGCCCAACGTGGCGGCATTTGCGTTAGCACGCTCAAACTTAGGATAGCCCTTAAGGGCCTTAAGAAAGATCAGGTTCAAAGCCCATATCCACAGCGTGCCTCCCAGTATGCCAGTGAATTCATACCACTGAATCCACGGTACCAGTCCGGCGAAGATATTGCCCAAGTTCAACCATGTCCAGGTGAGGTCCCAGTCCATGTGCAAATACTCGAAGCCCAACCAGGCAAGAACCAATGCAAAATCACCTAAGCGTTTGCCTGAACGCTTATAAACGAAAATGCTCAATGAGAAAGGAATACACATGAGCAGCGCATTGGCAATACCCGGACCCAGGTACGAAAACACTCTCGTCGACATGGGCTCGCTCACACAAAAGAGAAAGTAAGTGGTGGAGAGGTTCCAGATCAAGAAAGTGATGAATGCATATGGTGTAACCCGCCCCTTGCCGCTTTCCAGTACCGTATCACGAACAACTAACAAGGGTATGAACGCCAGGAAAATGACGGGCATGAGGTCACCTACACCTGGCCAACACAAGCCCAGTAAGGAACCACTTAACGCTGCTAATGAAATTCTCTTAAGAACCGTGTTGGCGATCATGCGCCCCAAATGTAGCAGTTGCTAATTACAGCAAGTACATCTTGCCGATACCTCTCTTGAAGAACGGGGAAGCACCTGTTTCTCTATACTCGATGTCTTCTCCGTTGATCTTGGCGATCACCCGGTACAGGTAAACACCTTTGCCTAGTCTATCACCGTACTGATCACGTCCATCCCAAGCAAAGTCAGTTAAGTTCTTACCTACACGTATGACACCCAGCTCGTCTTGTGTGATCTCCCTGACCACCCTTCCAGAAATGGTCATGATCTGAATCTTCATGTAAGTAGGTGGTTCAGAACCTGTTAGGGTAAAAGCGAACCGTGTACTCGTTGTGAACGGGTTAGGGTAGTTCACAACATCTGTGATCGTTGTTGTGTTTATTACTTCAAAATCCACCTCAAAGTCTCGATCACCCGACGCATTTTGAGAAAGGTCAGACGCCTGAACGATCAACCTGTAAGTACCATCTACTTCAAAGTTAGGGCGGTACATGATCTGACTAATGTTATCTATACCGGTGGCTGGTATCCATTCCATGATACTAGCGCCATTGCCATCGCGAAAGAATATCTGTCGCTGCACACCACTAGGATCGGTCATGATGACTTTGAAATTTGCTGTATCCGCTTCACTGTTCAGAAGCAATATCTCGTTCTCATCATCCAATTGGATCAGGATCTCCGGCTTAGCAGATATCACATCGCCATTTAAGATATGAAGGCCATCGAAGGTCACATCTAAGATCGGGTTTTCGATGTCATCAATAACCTCAAATACCAATTGCGCAATGTTATTGAAATGATACTGCTCTAATTGGTCAAATTGGTTCGTGACCGTATCTATTGGATTGGCTTCGATAATGAGTGTATTGATACCCTCCATGCCTAGTAAGGAGAAACTAATGGTATCGGCAAGCACTGCGAAAGCAGGCAGCGGCGCATGTCGCTCGTAATGTACCTCCACGATTTGCCCATTGTTTTTTACCACTTTAGCTGAAATCAACAGGCTGTCCATGTCTAAATCACTGACATTGTGAATAGCTACACTGATCTTTCCAGTCATACCTGCGGAAAGGCTATCCAGCTCCTCTACAAAAACCAAGTTGGGGTCAATTGCGGCTTCCGGCACAGGAGAAGAGAGCAATTGCCAACGACCCAATTGTGAAGGTTGTGCAATAGCGCTAGTATCGGTAAAAAAGCCACTTAGTCTTACCTGTGGATATACGGCCGCATCTACGATCGTTTCTAAGTCAGGAATGGAGTCAACAGAACCTTCTACCTCATGCAGAAGGACTTCTTGGCCGTTCACATCAATACCCGAGATCATGATCGATACACTATCAGCTAAGTCACTTGGCTTTTCATCCCAGTAAAGCGCATCCCAGAACGTGGCGGGCCCGGCAATAGGTGCTGAGATCTGACCTGCGTTCCCCGTTGAAGGAACGGTAGCCTGTGCAGAAATGAATGAGTTGAGCGAAGTACCCCATTCTTCGACCGCAAATCCTGCGTTTCCTTTTTGCGCGATAAGGATATAGGGTACGCTATCCGGCACCGCCCGCACATTGGTTCCTCCCAAGTTTTCAATGGCATCAAAGGCTCCTGGATGCAGTGAATCGGAAACAAACCGGTTCAAATACCTCCAAGAGTAAACAACAACATAGTGGCCATTAGGCACCTCATTGTCGAGCATGTTCTCCAACGCAGCCAACTGAGTTTGATCGTTGCCTCTGAAGATAAAATAGAGTTCTACTCGTTGCCTACATGCTCCTTGATCATTCAAGTTGCCAAAACTGTTATTCGGGTTTTCATTACCAAAGTGTGTTCCCCAAGCCTCAAATGTTGCCGGATCCACAACACCTACATGCAACGCAGGGGTTGCCCCGCACCCATTGGAGTCTTGCAAGAAACCGTCCAATTTCCACTCAGAAAGGTTGTTCTGCGCTCCTGAACTATTCCCAAATACACTTGCGCTAATGCTCCTAGAAGCTACAGAGAAATCAAATTCTCGATTAGGGCGATCGTAGACGATCTGGTTGAAGCCATCATTCTTGAACTGGAAGTAATGCGCTTGGCCCCACCCCTCTCTATCCGTGATATATTGGAATGAACTCTCACGCCACTGGTAGCCTCCATTACCAACTGTATCCGGCGAACACCGCCAGTAATAGACAGTACTATCTTGAATCTGATCCAGGCTGTAGATGGAAGAGGGTTGCCAAATCACCACTCCGCCGACTTGGTTGATCACAGTTGTTTCTAGCATAGGGCTATTGAACTGGTCGGTCGTATCTATTTCGAAAAAATAATCTGTAGCGGCTGCGAATGGATCTCCCGTACTGGCTTTCAATGCTGGGCCCGATTCCGGAACAATAGCAAATTCATACGGGTAGATCGGCAATAAACTGGAGCTTGTAATGAATGCGGTTTTCTGTGCTTGGTTATTGAACAGTTCATCGGACTGCTCATCGATCAATTGCGGATCCAGATCCACCCGAGCAGTGAATACGTTCGTACCCTCTCCAACTCCTTGCTCTGTAACAGGAACTGTGAACGTAAGCACATCATCATAGAGTAGCTCATCAGTAAATACTTGTCTTACTGGCTGAAGCGGCTGCGCACCATTAACACTGCGTTCTAGGGCCACACCAACTTCCTCGGCAATAGCCTTGCCACTGTTAACCACACGCACGTTAACCTGAAACGAATCTACATCTGTTGAGATGTCGATCGGGTCAAACACAACATCACCAGCATCAATTGAATACTCTGGGCGCGGGAATTTATTCAGCACCAAAGTCGGATCTCCTTGCAAAGTGAACGTCAGCACGTTGTTAAGCGCTCTAATTCCGGTAGCCCCAAGTTGTATCTCTGAAGCGTGTACACAATGCTCACCTATCGTGCCTTCATAATCAGCGAAGCTGAAACTCTCGTACCAATGTCTGGAATAACTGCCCAGTTGATCAGCATAGCCAATATCAACAGAAGCCAAGAATGCAATGGCCCCGTGATCACGTGGTAACACAAACTGTTCACTCGTACTGACATTGGAGGTCAAGTGGATATTCCCCGTAAAACATGAATTACCAATAACCATTGGATACCGTCCATTCCAGTTGTAATTCGCAGGATTATCAATACTGATGTCGAATCCACTACCACTCGCATGGGCAAAGAAGGTCATTAACGTTACCCCCTCTTCAATTAGGTCATTGATACTATCCGCTGCGATTTGCTGAATAACCTGTGAAGAGAATTTCTTGAACGTCTTGACTGTTCCTCCAAAACAGGTGTCTTGCGCTAACAAGGCATAAGAATCCATGAACGCACTAAGTTGCAATTGCTCATTGGCCGTTGTACCTCCTACAAAATGAAGGATGTTCTTCATCCACGGTTCAGGCTCGGTGTTGCTTTCAAACTCCTGTACCTTCTCCATATAATCAACTACCTCAGCATTTGTGTTTGCGCTGATTCGGCCGACCGGGAAAACAATATCCGTCGAATCAGCTAGGTGATTATACACGAAAGACGGATCGGACGAGGGGAAACCAAAAGACGGCACGAGGTTGCGCGCGTAGGCAGTAGCGTTTACTCTAGAACCAGGATCACTGGCATTGAATTCTGCATCCTTTATACTCTTACCGATCAGAAACAAGGCCCTCGGACGGCTAGACCATTCATGTGTCACAAAGCTCACTAAGCCACGAATACCCTGCGGATGTTTACGTATGCCCGCGCCAAATTGATCATATAGTTCTTCCACATCAAGAACAACGGTGTTGTACTGGTTCACGGCGGCATTCCGGTATGCTGCATACTGCAATGCACCGCTCATCAGCGATTCATGTGTAACGATCAACATCGCGGAATCCTCTTCTGCGGCTAGGATATTCGTAAACAGGCCTGTACCGTTCACCTTCCTAAGAGTAGGGACAGCTAATATGGAGTTCGTGGAGTAATAGAAAGCCTTGGTCGTATCAGAACCTACGGTAGCTGGAATTCTCGCTTTCCACCCTCCTTGATTGATCGGGTCGATCCGGTAGTTCTGCGGGCCAAAGACCATTAAATGAGGATCACCACCCGCCACACCTGCTATTTCAACGTAGGTATCCGTTCCATTAGCCTCGTCTACGAATTCAATAGGCACTCTAGCCGCATTGCTCATGTGCCATGATCGCGGGTAGAAAAGTTCCGCAAAGGCCAACGTTTGCTTGTCTGGGTAGTTGGGCTGAAAATTCATCAGCGGCAAATCATGAACCGCTTGTAATCTGAATGTCGTGCTATTGTTGCCTAAGTCTGGGGTAGGTATCGTAAAATTCTTTTCAATCCGTTGGTACCCCGAAAAGATGGTGTCTTCAACAATGACAGCACCATTGTTGTAGGATAACACGGAGTGGTGATCATTTTGCCCGCCTCCTGGGTTATTGGCACTGATCCATACGACTTTAGCAAGGGCATCTGGCGCATTAGCTCCAAGGTACCTTCGGGAAGTGAGCCAAGATCGATTGCGCGTGGCCGTACCTGAAGTTGCCTGAATAGCCACATCGTACCAGCCCTCTCCTTCTACCATGAACGGTGACGTAGCCCCAAAGGCATCTCGATTGCCGACCTCATAGCGTGCAGTCCAACCTCTAATGGATCTAAACCAGAAAAATTCACTTTCCGTGAATCCGGTGAAGTTCGTGCTATCTCGCTGCTCGAAACGCAGCGGTGAAGTATTGCTCAGATCCCAGCTCAAGAAATAATGAATGGTATCGTTAATGAGGTTGTAATGCGGATTCGCTAAAAAGCTGGAATCCTCCCAAAGCGAATAGTCATCGGTTCCCTTGGCCTGCGTTGCATAAAATTCTATGAAGTCGCCTCCATTGAACACCCCGTCACTCTCTCCCTCAATGTAGATGGGTATTTGTTCTCCGCGTCCAAAGATCTGAATGGTCCGCGGATCCAATGCACTCAATGGGATACCGGCATTTGCCAAGGTCGTGCTATCAATCTGATACACCCCATCGACGGCTACATCAAAGTTGTAATACTCTTTGTTGAACTCAATCCACTCGTTGCCATATGTTTGAGCGGAAGCAGCGGAGGCTGTTAATAGGGCGCAAACGAATATGACGGGTCGTGGGAGCATCGTTTAATCCTGATTATACAAACTGAACTTCAGTGAAAAGACGTTTGAATATAAGGCTACACTTCCACCGATATCCGTCAAGGCATAGTCTAGTTCTAAACTCTTGATCTTTAATCCAACACCGATATTCGGTGCAGCTTTCAATGTGGTTGAGCCATCTACTTCCAATTGCTCTTGAATACCATTGATTCCTGTTCTAATGAAGAACACGTTGGAATAACCCAATTCCAGTCCAACACGTGGATCTGCACTCCACGTATCAGTTGCTAGCAGCGTGTTGCGTCGGCCATCGAATGTATTTTCGATATCAGCAGTAGCGAGAACCGTGAATTTATCATTCATCTTAAAATCATGGCCTGCGCTCAAGAACAAGCGCGGCAGTGTAACCTCGACCGCATTCTCAGGTATTTCATTGTCAGTCTGCTGAAACACCTCTATGGTGCGCTCATCAAGCGTAAAACTCCATGCATTGAAGGTGCTGGTGACATCACGTGCCGTGGCTGCAAAACGCCAGTTGTCCATTTCATAGGTAATACCGGCATCAAGGCCAAAACCCCATGCCTGACCAAATTCACCGACCCGCCGGTAAATGACCTTCGCGGAACCGCCCACAGACAGTCCTGGCTTCAATTTGCGCGCATAGCTCAGCAAAAATGCCTGATCGGCAACTGAAAAAGATGAAATTCGGTCATAGTCGATATTCCCTGAAGGATCGATCAAATCGATCGTATTGGGGATATCATCAATCCCAAAACGAATGAAGGTGAACGCCAGCGTACTTAGCGAATCAATTGGCTTTGCAATGCCAACGTGGTCATATTTCGCAATTCCAGCGAAATATTCGCTGTGCATTAAGGAAATCTGCAGGTCACCTTCCACCCGCGTTAGAGCTGAGGGATTCCAGTATCCTGCATTCACATCATTAACAACGGAAGTCTGAGCGCTTCCCATGCCCAAAGCACGTGCTCCTACGCCAATCGCTAAGAACTCATTACTGAATTTCGGCGCTGATTGGGCAAGCACCAATAAGCTAAGGAAAGACCCTAAAAGGGTAAGGGTGTGGCGGGTGGTATTTGAAGGAATGAATGTCATTAGCGTAGTGTTACGTGCTAAGTAACCCAATAGATTGCTGGTTATTGCATAAATATCGCCATTTTCGCTGCCAAATGTTGAAGCTTCCGCGTATTGCAGACTTAATGACCAGTGCCAATCTAGCGTGTGGAATATCAGCTATTGTCTTCACATCGCTCGGGAAGCCCTCATATGCGTGTGGTTTGGTCTTGTTAGCCGCCTTTTTCGACGTTTTAGACGGATTAGCGGCTCGCACCTTTGGCGGCAGCAATGAGCTAGGCGCACAGCTTGACAGTCTAGCAGATATGGTCAGTTTTGGAGTTGCTCCAGCATTCATGGTCTTTTTTCAAGGAAAGGTGTCTACTACTGTAGACGTGAGTTTTTCGTGGGTGTTGCTTCTTGTAGCGATCCTTTTAACGGTAGGAAGTGCTTGGAGGTTAGCAAAATTTAATATCGACATACGGCAAACGGCTGGTTTTCTTGGACTTCCAACGCCCGCTAACGCTTTGTTCTGGGTGAGTATGGTGGCAATCGCAAACAATATGGGAATCCCAGGAGCAGGGGTGGATTTACCGGGAATAATCCAACGTTCTTTCTTCGAAAATGAACTTTTAATCCTTTCTGTGGCCGGATTGATGACATTTCTCATGCTCAGCGAACTGCCTCTACCGGGCCTCAAGTTCAAACATTGGGGGTGGAAGGGAAATCAGGTTCGCTACATCTTGTTAATAGTCGGTGGATGTCTATTCCTGGTATGGCAGGCTATGGCAATTCCGTTGATTCTATTTTTGTACTTAACCTGCCCCCTATGGGGCCGACCATTTGCCTTGAAATGATGAAAAAATACAATGCCCACATTGATGTAATGCCACACGATAATTTGCTAGACCCCCAAGGAAAAGCGGTTACCAGTAGCATGAAGAATCTTGGGTTGAATGAGATCAGCGGCGTTCGCGTTGGCAAGCACATTACCCTTCAAGTAGAAGCTGAGAATGCAAAAGGAGCTGAAGAAAAGGTAGATGAAGCCTGTAAACGTTTGTTGGTCAATCAAGTCATGGAGCGGTTCAACTTTACAGTTGAGGAGGCCTAGCGCTTGACCTTCTTCAGCTCAAAGTTCTGGCCCAAGTATACTTTGCGCACCTGCTCATCACTCGCCAGTTCTTCGGCGGTACCTTGTTTCAAGATATTTCCCTCGAAAAGCAAGTAGGCCCTATCGGTAATGCTGAGCGTTTCTTGAACGTTATGGTCTGTTATCAACACACCGATATTTCGTTCTTTCAACTGGGCTACAACGCTTTGAATATCTTCTACCGCAATAGGATCAACCCCGGCAAAGGGTTCATCAAGGAGTATAAAGTTCGGATCGGTCGCCAACGCGCGCGCTATCTCCGTTCTGCGCCGTTCTCCTCCTGAAAGTAAATCGCCCCTGTTCTTGCGGACATGACTCAAGCCAAATTCCTCAATAAGCGATTCCAGCTTGTTCGATTGCTCAACTTTGGACAAAGCCGTCATCTCCAAGATCGCCTTGATATTGTCTTCGACCGATAGCTTTCTAAAAACGGATGGCTCCTGAGGCAAGTAACCTATTCCCCTTTTCGCTCGGCGGAACATGGGCTCACTCGTAATGACCTTGTCATCAAGGTAGATATTGCCATCGTTCGGTTTCACCAACCCTACGATCATGTAGAATGAGGTTGTCTTGCCAGCGCCATTCGGGCCTAGCAAGCCAACGATCTCACCCCGCTTCACATTCAGCGAAACTCCTTTCACCACCGTGCGCTTGCCGTATTTCTTAATGATATTCCTAGCCTCGAGCATTAGAAATCGAGGTGAAATTTAAGTCTAATGGTGAAGTCAGGCACATTAGGATTATCTAAATAAGTAAGCCGCCAAAGCGCATCAACGCGCACGAACTTGAAGATATTCTCTACACCAACAGAAGCTTCAGCAAATGGATCCCGGCCTAAACTGAACATACCCGGCAGGAAGGTCAATTCCTGATTGTGCTTAGGGTCTAGCGCGCCCCATAACACTTTAGCTGACCAGACTTCACGCCACTTCAGTTTTCGGAAGAGCGGCACCTTATTGAATAAGAAACCATCCAAATGATGTTCCAGACTCACGCTAACGTAGCGGTCGCTAATGAACTCAAAGAAGTTCATCGTATTGTATGCTTCTTCATCGTAGTAGAACGTTTCGTTACCTGCATGAATAATCAACAAAGGGAACGGGAGTTGTCCCCATACCCTACCTCCTTCAACCGTGTACTTCACGTATCCGAATCGACCTACTGGTACTCGTTGCCGAACACGGCCCACAACTTTAGTGTAGTTGTAGTCGCCGCCCATGAATCCTCTGATTCCAAAAGAATTGACCAACTCGAAAACAGGGTACGCCGTTCCTAAGCTAATGCGGTCAAATTCACCAGATAGTATTTTTTCGCGGTAAGCGAACCGTGTGTTCAGGGAAATCTCTGAGGTACTGATGTTACTTACTTCAACCGGTTCATTGACCTCATCTAGGCGCATATAACGAAGATCGCCACGAGGGAACATCCGCCTATGCACAAGCTGGATCTGATTAGAAAACCCACTGAACCAATCTCTTTCCAACGAGAAACGAAATTCTTGAACTTTCGTGAGTTTCGTTGCCGGGTTCCTTCTAAACGCAGAGGACAGAATGTTGTCTTGACGAAAAGCATTCTGACTTTGACCCAGCTGCTCAATGTCATCCTTCACATAAGCTCCAGCCAAAAGGCGAGGTTCCTTGGAAAGGAAGTACTTGCCTCCAAAACCGAATTTCATTTCTCTGTCTGCCGTGCCATACGCCGCATGTCCTTCCAACAAGATCTTCTTGCTAAAGGCGTTACTCGTTCTTCCGCCTAATCTGAATCTATTCCCTTCAACCGGGTTGTAGCTGTACGTGGTGAAATAGGGCCCTAGCTCCACTTTCCCTTTCACGTAATAACCCGTAAAGATCAGTTGCAGGATATCCATGTACGTCCTGAACTGTGGGATCGTTTTCATGGTATCCACCATCTGGTAGATGGACGCCTCTTGTTCTGTTAGCGGTTCGTGCCTCTTCCGTTCCCAATATGCATCGGTTTCACTATCTGCCTCTTTCAATACTTTGACCCGATCCAAGCCCGTATAAAAGGCATCATTTCGTTCTTCGTTGATAATGAAGTTCTGGTAGGTCGCGGTTCTTTTACCAAACAAGCCTACTGTCTTGTCATTGGTCATATTGAGATCCGCAAAAAGCTCATCGCGGGTAAGCATCCACACTTCCTCCTCGACCTTCGAATACTCCTGCCGAACCTGAAAAGACCGCACAAAATTCAAGTTTATCTCATCCACCACCGAGCCTTCAATACGCCGCACTGCGTACGTTGTATCGTTGATCCACATATCACCCACGAAGGTCAATTCTTGTGGTCGCTTGGGTTTGTATTTTAGGTGGTAACACCAGGTGTTGTCGATCCATAGGCTATCCATCAGGTAATAATGGTAATAAGCTTTACCGTTATCCGAGATCGGGCTTACAAAGTTCTTCCCAAAAACGACCAGAAAATTGTCATAGATATTGATGTTCTGGTACATATCACCCAAGAATTGTGAAACGCTCTCATTCTGCACACCAGATACTTTCGTGCCCTTGACATGTTCCCGAAGCGCCTTCGGTGATTGCCTGTAGAAAACATCGCTCAAGCTTTCTGTCATGAAGACAGGTAAGTAGGCCTTGTCGTTGAGCGTATCAATATGTTCCTTGATGAATTGAAACGGTTTGAGAATGCGTTGGTCGGCAAAGTCCTCGCCCAGGTTGCTGAGGTCAAATTCCACTTTATTGTAGGCCTCGTATTCGTATGCAGATAGTTTTTCCCGATCGTTGATGGGCTTATTCGCCACCATGCGTTTGAGAATCAATTCTGCAGGATCTCTTTGAGGGGCCTTAACCTCGAATACATCTATACTCACCAAGCTAGGGTTCAACCCAAAGTTTACTGTCTGTATTTTATCTTTTTGCACTTTGACCACCACGCGTTCGTAACCAACGCAGGAGATCACTAAGGAATCGGTGGCGTAGTAGGTATCTAGCAGGTAAACCCCGTTAACATCCGTTACCGTGCCAACGCGGCTATCTACATAAGCAATGGAGGCAAACGGAATTGGTTCTCCTGTCTGGGCATCGGTCACGGTTCCGGTCACACTGGTCGTTTGGGCTGAACAGAGTTGCACAGCAAACAGGAGTACTAAATAGACGTATTTACGCGCTCTTGTCATTCAACCCAGTAGTGGTCAATTCACCTCTTATACGCTCTTTTTGCTTAAAAGTGCGCACAGACAGGACAATACTCACTTCGTATAGGAGCATTAGAGGTAAAGTTACCAAGACTTGGCTGGTAAGATCGGGGGGTGTGATAATTGCTGATAACAACAAAATGATAACAATCGAATGCCTTCTATAAGATCTTAACATTGAGGGAGTTACGATTCCTGCTCTGGTTAAAAACAGGACGACCAGAGGCAGTTGAAACAGAATACCCGTGGCTAATGTGACCGAAGTGACCGTAGAAATGAAGGAATCAAGGGAAATTATGTTCTGAACCGCCGAGCTGACCTCGTAAGTGCCTAGGAACTGTATACTCAACGGTGCAAGCAGGTAATAGCCAAAAAGTATACCTGAAGCGAAGAGCAAAGAACCACTTAGCACACTCCACCGGAGACTTCGCTGTTCATTGCGACGCAAGCCTGGTTTGATAAACCGCCAAATTTCCCAAAGTAAGTAAGGGAAGGCTCCTATGATACCTGCGACGAAAGAAACGGTGATGTGGGTCATGAACTGACCGGCCATGCTGATGTTCTGGAGTTCAAAGGTCTCAACGTCCATGCATAAGGCCTTCTCCAGTTGCATCCATTTAGAAAGGTCGCACATGGCCACATAAGTCCAGAACGTAGGGT
>CAZPEQ010000028.1:0-13237 GCA_964585605.1 uncultured Weeksellaceae bacterium
AAAAGCGTTCTCTTCTCAGAGAGCGCTTTTTTATGCGAAGCATTAAGGAATCGAGGTCTATCCCGAGCGACGCTAGGAGCCGCGGGGATTCCTGAAGGTACCACAAAGTGGTAGTGACCGAGTCCGTCCAAAAGGACGGGCTTTTTTGTAGAGCAAAAACGAATCGAGGCCTGTGCCGAACCTGTTGAGGTGATGCAGGTATCAGGAGTTACCCATGACAATGTTCTTGGGGCGTGGCCCCAGCACACAAGATCTTCAAGCTATCTGGCCCGCGTTAATTAACGGAATCACTTTCCTTCCCGAGCTGCAATACGTGCCTTTACTCCTGCCAAGTTTTGCTGTTTCACGGCCTCCCTAATTTGCTGATTGGTTTTAGTGAAATAACGGTGTTGCGTAATGAACTTCAACTGCAATTCGTCCCATCCTGCCCGATCCGTAACGACACCATCTACCACAAATTCAGCATACAACTTATCACCGATAAGTTCAAAATCGTTTCGTCCTAGGTAATCCAGATCAGCATCGCATAGAATCTGCTCCAACTTGTTTTTGGGTACTTGCGGCACCTTCGTAGCCATGATCAACCCCACGATCTGTCCAATGGCGTCTGCGTCATAACCGAATCTCGGTAGTTGTTCTTTAACGATCTCACAGCCTTTTTCTTCGTGATAAAGAGGTTGTTCAATAAAACCCGCGTCATGGAATAAGGCTGCTGTTTTCAACAACACGAGTGGAATTCCACTCACTCCCTCACTTTCAGCGATACCGATCGACGCAGCATAAACATCTAGCGTGTGTTCCAAACAGTGGTAGGTCCTATCGTGAGGAAGGTCTTCCCTTAAACGTTTTAAGATGTACTCGCGTGCGGATCTGCTGTCCATTGATATCAGCGCAAGATACGAGCTACGCAGGCCATAAATTTGCACAACCGAACATGGCTACCCGCAGACCTTTCGTAATATTCGTTGTTCTGGCGATCTACATCATTCTGCAGTTCGGTTGGTGGGCGTATCTGATCCATCGGCAGGGTACGATCATTCATGCCTTGGAACAGGGTAGCCAAATCGGAACTTACCGTAACTACTCCTTATGGATGATCCTCAGTGAGGGTGGTGTGTTCTTGCTTATCGTTAGTGTTCTCCTCTATTTAGCGTTTCGCGCTTATCACCGCGAATTAAGATTAGCCCGTGCAAAAGACAATTTCCTTATGGCGGTAACTCATGAACTGCGCACGCCGATCGCTGGTATGCGTTTGAATATGCAGACCATGCAGCGAGAAGGGTTGCAACAAGATGTAAGAACCCAGCTTTTGACCAACGCGATCACCGACACGCATCGCCTACAGGATCTTTCTGACCGGATATTACTCGCCGCGAAAAGCGACCAAGAGGTAATTGGTGTTGCGACCGAGGAGATTGATATTTCTGAATTAACCGAAACCTTGTTGATCAAGTGTATACAGGATTTTGGAAAAGACCATACGATACATTCCGAAGTAGAACTCGGCTTGTTGGTCTTTTTGGATCCGATCGGGTATGAATTCATCATAAGGAATTTGGTCGAGAATGCGGCTAAGTATTCTCCCAAGGGGTCAGAGATACAGGTCACGCTGAAGAAAAAATCGGATAATGCCATCTTGGAAGTGATCGACAGGGGATGTGGTATTTCCCAGCACGACAAGAAATTGGTGTTCGATAAGTTCTACCGCGCGGGAAATGAGAATACTCGAAACAACAAAGGAACAGGGCTTGGGCTGTTCATTGTAAAACGGTATACACAAAGATTCGGTGGTAGCATAAGTGTAACGGACAACGCAACATCAGGTTGTACGTTCAGAGTTATACTCCCCTTACTCGAGTGATGATGAAGAAAACGATATTACTTATACTAGATGGTTGGGGGCACGGCCGCGGGGATCGTTCAGATGCCATTGCTGCTGCCAACACCCCATTTGTGGATAGCCTGTACGAAAATCACCCGCATGCGAAATTGCGCACAGATGGGCTTTTTGTTGGTTTGCCTGAGGGGCAAATGGGTAATAGTGAAGTTGGGCATTTGAACATAGGAGCTGGTCGTGTGGTGTTTCAAGAATTGGTGCGGATCGGCAATGCGATCAAATCAGGAGAACTGGGTCAGAATGGGGTGCTAGTGGATGCATTCAACATGGCAAAGGAAGCCGGCAAACGTCTACACTTCATAGGATTACTTTCCGACGGTGGTGTGCATTCAAGTCAAGATCATCTACATGCTTTGCTTGCTATGGCGAATGCCGCTGGTGTGCCTAACATGAACGTTCACGCGTTCCTTGATGGCCGTGACACAGACCCAAACGGGGGCGTTGACTATTTGACGGAGCTCTTAGCTCAGTTGGCAAAAACGAATGCCAAACTCGGTTCTGTTGTTGGGCGGTATTATGCCATGGACAGAGATAAGCGTTGGGAACGTGTTAGACGAGCTTATGAGTTGCTGGTTAACGGCAAAGGAAATTCCACTGATGATATCCTGAAGACCGTTTCATCTTATTACGAAGAGGGCGTTACGGACGAATTCATGGAACCTATCCTCGTTGACTCAGAATCAACGATCCGTGAAGGAGATGTTGTAATATGTTTCAATTTCAGAACAGATCGTTGCCGCGAAATAACCGAAGTGCTCACACAGGTCAATATGCCGGATCATGGTATGAAGCAACTAGACATCCATTATGTGACCATGACGGAGTACGATCGCTCCTATGAACGCGTGCATGTTCTTTTCACCAAATCGAATATTGAAAATACCCTGGGGGAGGTGATCGCCAACGCAGGCCTCAAACAAATACGCATCGCCGAAACCGAAAAATACCCGCACGTTACGTTCTTTTTTTCCGGTGGAAGAGAGATTCCATTCGAAGGAGAACAACGTATGATCATTCCATCCCAACAAGTAGCTACCTACGACCTGAAGCCGGAAATGAGTGCACCTGAGATCGCTGATACAATCGTTAAAGAGCTCAACATTGGTGACGCTTCTTTCGTTTGTCTCAATTTTGCCAACCCAGATATGGTGGGTCATACGGGCGTTTTTGATGCGATCGTACAGGCCGTTGAAACCACTGATCAATGTGCACAACTGGTAACTGAAGCGGCGCGTAACAACAAGTACGATGTATTGATCATTGCCGATCATGGCAATGCTGATATGGCCGTCAATGTGGACGGCACACCTAATACCGCTCACACAACGAATCCTGTTCCTGTGATTTTGTTAAGCGACAGGCAGGTGGGCTTGAAAGACGGTAAGCTTGCTGATGTAGCACCAACGCTATTAAATCTTATGGGTATAGAAAAGCCCGTCGAAATGACAGGCTCGTCTTTGCTCGTTCGCAGTTGATCACCGCAATATTGTCAAGTGTCCAGTGAACGGTTCCTCTTGCTCGATAATGATCTCGTAGAAATACGTGCCATCTGGAACGTCAGGAGCACGCCACGTATTTCTATAGTTATTCGCTTCAAATACAATGTTTCCCCATCGGTTCCATATTCGCACGGTGTTTTGGGTACCTCGAATGCCTCGTACTACAAATGCGTCATTAGAACCATCTGCATTGGGAGTGAATACGTTGGGTATCAAAATCATACAACCGGCATTTACTGTCACAACATCTACCATCGACATGTTGCAATCATCCGCAACGGTTACGGTGTAACTACCATCATCCATTCCGGATACCGTTGTACTGGTGCTGTTGGCACCAGTACTCCAACTAAACGATAGGCCACCAAAACCACCGGAAGCCATCGCGCTTATCTGTACCGAATCCAGGGTGCAATCCAAGAACGGATCTCCACTAGTAAGGATGGATATTGGATCATATTCAATAATAGTCACCGAAGCCGTTGATATAATCGTATCTCCACATGTATTAACGGATACTACCGTGAATACAATATCTTCAGAACCTTCGGCAAGGTTATCTTGAAATACGGAGAATGGTATGGTCAGGCTATTCGATCCCGCAGGAATAATGGCAGGTGTTGCGACTTGACTGTAATCCAATCCGTTTGTTGCGCCGCCTGAAAGGGTCAGACCCACTATTGCATCACCTACTGTGTCCGGTCGTGTGATCACTAATTCAGCTTCAGAACACCCTTCTGTTAGGACGCCGCTAGCCCCAACCGTATTAACATCAACTGCTATCGCGCCTATTGAATTGAAAGAACCGCCTTCAAGGAACACGGCAGAATCAATCCCTCCATCACCAGCATCTGCTATTGCTAGTTTGATGTGATAGGTTGCACCACACGTGACCAACGCGCTAGCTGTAAGCACCGTTGTAAAGCCATCAAACTGCACAAAAGAGGAATCGGTATTAAACGGGGCCATGTTTCCATCTCCATTGTCAACGTAGAATTGCATATTAACCAAGTCGTTCACATTATCAATGGTAATTGGCGTTGTGGTACCAGGAACAAGTGCGATATTCTCAGCACCATTTGTAAATGGGCCTGCAAAACCCGGACCATTAATGAAAAACCCAAATGGGTCATTGAACCCCCCATTGACGAACTCCAAGTATTCCTCTGACGCAAAGACGAAGTTGAAGTTCAACGAATCCCCGGAGGGAATAAAATCAAATTCAAGTATAGCTGCATCTTCCGTGGGGACACCTGCGATCATATCCAAGTCCGGATCACCAGGCCCTCCTACTCCAGGAAAACCGGGAATCGTAGCACCCGCGTCATTATTTGGCCCAAGTGCAACACCGACGTTGCCAGAGCTCAATATCAATCCCTCACTAATTCCAACATTTGCCATTGAAGCATCGAACGACCCAATCTGTCCATTCACATCAATCATATTTCCAACAGCCCCGTTGAAGGTCACATTACTGACCGTAACACCACCACCTAACAGCACATTCTGCACATAGTCCTCAGGGGTCATACTTGGGTCAACCGTAAGTTGTCCTTGTACGATCACTGTCAAACCAGATAGCCAAGCCATCGCACCCCACTTCATAAAATTCCTCATCCGCTCTTTCTACAGTACATTATCTAGCCAAGGTGACATGGCCGAACCCATCAAAATTTGGAAGCAAATTGCCCGCGTACCGATACCAGTACACATACACGCCAGGAATTGCCGCTTCATTGCCATTCACACGTCCATCCCATGCCGTTGTTCCATTGTCAAAACTACTAAACACCTCCCGACCCCAACGATCAAATATGACTAACTCAAGCAAATCGAGGTCGTTAAAGACTGGTGCGAACACGTCGTTGATGCCATCCCCATCAGGTGTGAATGCATTAGGGAAATAAGCATGGGCTGCAGCTTCAACAATCACAACGGACGTGTCCATACAGCCATTGGCCGTGGTAACCACTAACTGAACTGTGAAATCTTGATCGATGGTCAAGTAGCTGTGTGAGACATTTTGTCCTCGCAGTCTTGTGCCATCACCCAAATCCCACTGAAAAGACTGCCCAGGAGGATCAGATGCGGAGAACAGCACCACATCATCTTGCCCAGGTTGCGTAACAACGATATCCGTCTGCAGATCTTCGGTAAGAATACGCGTAGAATCACCAACAACCTGGCCACACTGATCGGTAATCCAGACGGGGTAGAACGTGACCTCGTCTGTAGGCGTAACCGTCAGCAATGGATCTGTGAATGGCATGCCATTCGAATCGAGAATCGTTGGCCACTCTATATTGAAAAAACCACTGCCTCCCTCAACAAACGCGAACAGGTCAACACTTTCACCTAGGCAGATCAAACCATTCGCCAAAACCTCTAATTCCAGCGCCTCCATCACAGGCACATCAACAGTTACTTGTGCGGTACCGCTACCACCGCATTGATCGTTAACGACTAATATGTAGTCCAAGAGATTATTGACCGGCACAGAAATCGGCGTAGTCGTGCTGATGGTATTCCCATTCTGCAACCACTCGAACGTGTAAACACCATTTCCCCCGATCACACTGTTCGCATCCAACACCACCGTATCGCCTATGCATATTGGTACGACGGTATCTGTCGCAAACACTTGGACAGGAGGAAGTATTGCGGTACTGACCAACACGGAATCTGTGACACTTTCACCACACCCATCGGTAGCAGTTAGAAAGTACCAAGTTGGTGCACTTGCAGCCACGTTCAATGCAGGTAGATTCCCTAGCACCATACCCACACTATCAGTCCAAACGTAGGTATATGTACTGTCTCCACCTGTTACGGAAAGCGTGTCCAACGTAATGTTGGTCAAACACGCAATGGCTGTATCTGAAGTTACATCTAGTTGCAACGGCAGGTAATTTGGAATGGATACGGTTATCGTATCGCTTATTGAAGTCACTCCACATGTATCCATCACGGTTAGGATATAATCCGTGGTTACGGTAGGAGATACCGTTATGCTATCGGTTATTGCACCTGTATCCCACAAGTAGCTATAGAAGCCCAAACCGCCTGTAACAGCCGCACCAATAGAGGCACTTTGATTACAAAGTATTGCCGCATCCATAGAACTGGCCATCAACGGTGGTGGTTGGTCTATGGTAAACACGGTGGTGGACTGCAAAGGCACACCACCGCATGTGGCAACCTGCGTAATGGTTATCTCTATGGTCTCGGCTACGTCCGGATCTATTGGAAGCGTTAAAGGGAAAGTAATGAGCGTATCCCCCGGAAAATAAATCAGCTGAGTCGGCAAAGCTGGGAAATAGTCAAACCCCGGTGTTGCCGTTCCTCCGATCTGTAATTGAATGGTATCCGTACCCGTTGTATCTCCTTCTCGCTCAAAATTCAACTCAACAAGCCCACACCCTTCGACTAGTGTCGAATCATTCACGATCCCTAATCCTCCACCTAGGTTTGCCGAAACCTGACCAAAACTGGCAAAGCTTCCAGCTTCCAGAAATACGCCACTATCCAATTGCCCATCTGAATTGTCTGCAACTACAAGCTTAATGTGGTATTGCACACCACATTGCACCAACGCTTCTGCCGTCAAGACCGTGGTGAGTCCATCAAATTCCACGAAAAATGGATCCACATTAAACGGTGCAGTGAACCCATCCCCATTATCCACGTAAAAAGCTGAATTCACTACATTATTCACCCCATTAATGGTAACCGGGTTCGTTGTACCTGGAATCAGCGCAAGATTCTCAGCACCGTTTGTGAACGGCCCTGCTATACCTGGACCACTCAAGAAGAATCCAAATGCATCATTGATGCTATTTACGAACTCCAAGTATTCTTCCGATGCAAATACAAAATTGAATCGTAGCGTATCACCCGTGGGAATGAAATCGAACTCCAGTATTGCACAGTCATTGAAACTCATAGCCGTTGGATCTAATAACGCCAGATCCGGATCACAAAATGGCATACCCGAATTAGCAAGATCAGTGGAGGTTCCGCCCATATTATTCGGGCCGACAGCATCTATTACATTTCCAGTTGACAACAGTATTCCTGAATTTATACCAACATTAGCCATGTTCGAGTCAAAGAAACCTGCCTGCTGCGTTAGCACGTTACCTGGCCCTCCATTGAATTGGATATTGCTAACCCCAACCCCTTGTCCTAAAAGCACATTTTGCACCAAGTCCTGAGGTGTTTGCGTATTAGTCACAACTAGCTGACCTGCAGCGATAACAGGAGCTAAAAGCAATAGTATCAGTAACTTTTTCAGCATGCGATTTTCGTTTGCAACACACAGGCTATCAGCTGCAATGCGACAATGTACAGAGTTCTTAACATTTAGAAGACGCCTAAAGAGCTTAAATAGCTGCCTGTAATTGTAGTCCTGCTATCTTTGGATCCGCAAAACCCTGTCATGACTACTATTGATACCTATATTTCTGAAAATCAGGATCGTTTCATTAACGAACTTGTTGAACTACTGAAGATTCCATCTGTAAGCGCTGATCCCGCCTACGCAAAAGACGTGGCTCGCTGTGCTATAGCGGTTAGCGAACGATTGCAACAAGCTGGCGCTCAGAATGTTGAGATATGTCAAACAGCTGGCCATCCGATTGTTTACGGGGAAGTGATCATTGATTCGACATTGCCTACTGTTCTCGTATATGGACATTACGACGTGCAACCCGCAGATCCAATTGAATTATGGACCAATCCGCCCTTCGAACCCGTGATCAAAGATGGCCTGATCTACGCACGGGGTTCTGCAGATGATAAGGGGCAGTTCTACATGCATGTGAAAGCGCTAGAGGCCATGATCAAGAACGATGCGATGCCCTGCAACGCGAAGTTCATGATCGAAGGAGAAGAAGAGGTCGGTTCAGAGAATCTGGGCATTTTCGTTGAGCAAAACAAGGAAAAACTCGCAGCTGATGTGGTGTTGATCAGTGATACTTCCATGATCGCTAACGACACGCCATCGATTAACACAGGACTACGCGGCTTGAGTTACCTCGAAGTTGAGATCACTGGCCCTAACCGAGATTTACACAGTGGTGTTTATGGTGGAGCAGTCGGCAACCCCATCAATACGCTATGCAATATGATCTCCTCTTTGATCGATGCCCAGGGTCGTATTACGATAGATGGGTTCTACGATGATGTTGTAGACCTGAGTGACGAAGACCGCAAAGCGCTGGCCGAGGCACCGTTCGACGAGGTAGCCTATATGGCTGACCTAGAGGTTAACGGAGTGACCGGCGAACACGGTTATACTACGAGCGAACGCGCTTCCATTCGGCCAACATTGGATGTGAATGGTATCTGGGGTGGTTATATCGGCGAAGGAGCCAAAACCGTGCTCCCGTCCAAAGCATATGCAAAACTGAGCATGCGCCTGGTGCCGGACCAAAAGAGCGATGTGATCACCAAGCTCTTTCAATCCCATTTCGAACGTATCGCGCCTGACCATGTCAAAGTGAAAGTGCATCCGCATCATGGCGGAGAAGCAGCTGTGACCCCTATTGATTCTGTTGCTTACCAAGCCGCCAGCCTGGCCATGGAAGAAGCTTTTGGCAAGAAGCCCATTCCAACTCGTGGTGGTGGCAGTATACCTATCGTTGCCTTGTTCGAAAATGTACTGGGCTTGAAGACGGTACTGTTTGGATTTGGATTAGATTCGGATAACATTCACTCACCTGATGAACGATACGGAATCTTTAACTACATGAAAGGTATTCAGAGTATTCCGCGATTTTTCCATCATTTCACCCGCTTGAAAACCAATGAAGCCTCGTAAGTTGCTTACGTTTTTACTACTGCCCATCTTTGTTACCGCCTGTAACTACCAACCTGTAGTCTTGGAAAAGGTCAGCTCCGTAGAGATCGTCAAGATCGATAGAGATTCCATCTCGGTTAAAGTGGGTGTAACATTGAATAATCCGAACAGTTACAAGATCACCCTTACCGATCCTGATGTGAACCTATATGTTAACGACAACCTGATCGGAAAGGCCGTTTTTTACAACGATCTTGTTCTTGAAAAAACGATGAACAAGGAGTATGTAGTGCCTGTTGCTGCTGGATTCGATGGCAAATACGGCGCACTCTTACTATCCTCACTTGGCGGGATCTTATCTGGCAATATGGTGGTTAAAGGAGAAGGCACTGTTGTGGGCAAAACAGGCTTTTTCAGAAAAAGGGTCCCCTTCGAATTTGAGGAGGATATCAACCAGCCGCTCTCTCCTTGACTGTCGGTAATGCCCTGCCATATGTTAACGTTGCGCTACGAGACCTTAGCCTATACCTAGCTTTGTGTTCATGACGTCTCGTTTATTCTTCATCACCACCATTGCCTCACTCATTCTTACAGGAACTCCTTCTGGCTGCCAAAGCCCTTCTACTATGGACGATCAAGTTGAACATGCATACACGAACAGGCTTATCGATGAAACGAGTCCTTACCTCCTGCAACATGCACACAACCCCGTTGATTGGCACCCTTGGGGAGAAGAGGCGTTGAACAAGGCAAAAGAAGAAAATAAGCTACTACTTATAAGTATTGGATACAGCAGTTGCCACTGGTGCCATGTAATGGAACATGAATCATTTGAAGACACAGCTGTAGCGGCACTGATGAATGAGAAATTCGTAGCCGTTAAAGTCGATCGAGAAGAGCGGCCTGATATTGACCAGATCTATATGAGCGCCGTACAGCTCATGACGGGGCGTGGTGGTTGGCCGTTGAACTGTTTCGCATTACCTGATGGTCGACCTGTATACGGCGGCACCTACTACCCGCAAGGGGAATGGAAACAGGTGCTTACCGACCTCGCTGCAACCTACCAACGTGAGCCGCAGAAGGTGGTAGAATATGCCGAAAATTTAACCGCGGGTGTTAAGAACAGTGAGTTAGTTGAGCTAAACACCGAACCGCCTAGTTTCACCCAAAAACAACTAAACGAGTTAGTTGCCAAATGGAGTTTATCATTCGACAATAAAGAAGGAGGCGCAGATCGAGCACCTAAGTTCCCCATACCGAACAACTACGAATACTTGCTGACCCATGCAGTGGTGCAAGAGGACGAAAAGGTGCAAGGCCATGTCTTCTTAACCTTAGATAAGATGGCCCTTGGTGGTATTTATGATCAGGCTGGCGGTGGGTTCGCTCGGTATAGCACCGACATCAAATGGAAGGTTCCTCATTTCGAAAAAATGCTATATGATAATGCGCAGTTACTTTCCTTATACAGTAAGGCGTACCAGCTGAACAAACGCCAGTTGTACGCTGATGTGGTTGCGGAGACCATTGAGTTTTTAGAGCGTGAGATGATGAGCCCTGACGGTGCTTTTTACAGCGCATTGGATGCAGACAGTGAAGGTGAAGAAGGAAAATATTATGTGTGGAATAAGCAAGAACTAGATAGCATTCTTGGGGAGGATATGGCCCTTGCAACGAAGCTGTACAACATCAATGCGCGAGGACTCTGGGAACACGGTAATTACATTTTGCTTCGTGATTTAGACGACGAACAGTACGCCGCTAAGAATAAGATGGACTTGGAGGAATTGCGCGTCGCTAAAGAGCGGATTAAAAGCAAACTCATGGCCGTGCGCGAAACACGCATTCGCCCAGGACTTGATGATAAAAGTTTGACCTCTTGGAACGGCCTTTTAGTAAGCGGCCTGTGCCATTCATACGACGCCTTCGGTGAAAAGAAATGGCTGGAACACGCCGAACGGTTGGCAGACCTGATGTTAAGTGCTTGCCGACGAGAAGACGGTGGCTTGTACCACAATTACAAGGATGGAGAGGCAACGATCAATGGCTACTTAGAAGATTACTCCTTCATGATAGAAGGCTTACTGGATTTATATCAAGTTACGTTCAAAGAGAAGTACCTGCAAGAGGCTCAGGCTTTAGCGGACTATACGATAGCACATTTTTCTGATGAAAGCACCGGTATGTTCTTTTTCACGTCAGATATTGACCCTCCTTTGATCGCCCGTAAAACGGAAGTCACGGACAACGTAATTCCTGCCAGTAATTCTTCTATGGCGAAGGGCTTGTTCATGCTTGGGCATTTGAATTACAACGAATCGTTCTTGAAAAAAGCGGAGCAAATGCTCAATAACATTTCATCCAAAATGGAATCGTATCCTGCAGGTTTTTCGAACTGGGCGCAGCTTATGATCGGATTCACAAACTCGTATCACGAGATCGCGATTACGGGAGAAGATGCATTGGTAAAGCGCAAAGAATTCGGTCAGCATTTTATTCCGAATCGCATTTTTCTTGGCGGGAAAAAATCCTCGACCCTCCCCTTGCTTGAAGGAAAGTTTTTCGATGATGCCACCACCATCTTCGTATGTCAGAATAAGACCTGTCAATTACCGGTCGAGGAAGTATCAGAAGCGTTGTTGCAGCTGAAATGAGGTTGACCTTTTTCCTTAGTCTTTTCTTTTTGATCGAATCATGTAGCGCGCAACAGTTGTTGTTATTGCCCGAGCAAAACCCCAATGAACTACATTGGAATCCGGTGTTCATGCAACGCAATAGTATCGCCCAAATACATGGAGATATTAGCGTTAAACGCGAAGGCCAACGCATTATCAACAAGCCTGAAAAGTACTTGTATAAGTTTGACCAAGCGGGTCAAACCGCGTACAGGAATACCTCGTACGGAAAACCGGGCACGGGTATCGATACCACTTTTGTGCAGTTCGAGTATGATGAGAATGGCAAGCTTTTGCGGGAGTTGAGTACTGACGTTGGTGGTCATTTCGAAAAGGTGAACACCTACGACAGTACCGGGCTACTAGCCACACAAACGTATGGTCGTGTAGCAAACCTCAATACCAATCGGTATGACTTAAAGCCAGGTGAGCGCACCGAGATAAGTGATGAACGATACCGTTATGAACGGTCCGAAAAGCTGCTCAAAAAGACTTACTACAACGATCGTGAATTGCCGTTTCGAGAGGTTCGCTTTCACTACGATGATGATGGGTACTTGATGCAGATAGAACACATTTCTTTAATGTCTCGCAAACGCAGAATCGAACAATTCACTTATGACGACAAAGGTCGTTTGAAGCAGCGATTGAAGCATAGTGATACGGGGAAGCCGAGCAAACGTACGGTCTATACCTATGACTCAGTCAACAACATCGTTAAACGAGAAGTGTTCATTGGGCAAACGCAAACGATCCGCGAAGAGTATCTCTATGACCTAAACAGTGGGTTACTGGATGCCCGCTTGACTAAAGATCTGGAGACCGGTGTGATACGAATCGTCAAATACGCGCATTTCTACCACTAGCCATTGATCCACGGTTTGGGTTTGATCGCATTCGCAGCCTTGCCGTATCGAGGCACGAAATATGCGAGGTCACTGAATGCTTTTGCCGCAAAACGCGATTCCGCTAAAGTGGCCATCCACTGAGTGGAAGTGGTTATGCCACGTACCACCTGCACGGTATCAACTTCGATCTTCTCCGCACCGTCACCACCAGCCGCGAACGTATCCACCCCCAAGGAATCGTATCCTTCCTTGTCCAGAATTAATGGAGCTGTGGCCCGCAGTTCATTCAATTCTTGATCTAGAACACAAGCAAACACTTCGTTCCGGCGGGCATCGATCATGGGGACCAACGCCGCACCAGCACTAACTTGATCAGCGCATAACATGCCCTGTGCAATGACGTGCAATGAGCTGATACCGATCAATGGAATATCTAGGGCAAAACACAAGCCTTTTGCTATACTCGTACCTATGCGAAGGCCTGTATATGAACCAGGGCCTGCGCCTACAGCTAC
>CAZPEQ010000029.1:0-12910 GCA_964585605.1 uncultured Weeksellaceae bacterium
GGTCAAACTGCATCCACGTATGGCAACTTGGATCAGGCAACTGAACCTATCTTCCACGGTACGTTCCTTGCCTATGGAACCCAAGAAGGTCTTCACACTTTTTGCCGAACCTCGAGGCGGTTCTACCTGGCTTGAAGAATTAATACGCACTATCCCCAACTCTACCACCTTGTGGGAGCCGCTTAAGATCAGTGCCGTTTCAGAATTGAGCGCGTTGGACTTTTACTGGCGTCAACATATCCCGGAGGGCGCAGATTGGCCTGAAGCACATGCATTCTTTGATGCGTTGTTGCACGGTAAGGTTCTCTCGCCTTACCTCACTCAGGCCAGTACGATAAAGGAAATGAAGGAGGCAGAGCACTTTATTGTAAAATTCTGTAGAGGCACTTTATTGATGCCTTGGCTAATACAGACCTTTGATCTAAGGCACCCTGTTTTTCTGGTCAGGCACCCTTGTGCCGTAATAGCAAGCCAAAAAAAATACGGTGCGTGGCATAACGTGTCTACTCAAATCGAACTCTGGGGTAAGCATTACCCTGAGCTATTGAATGAGCACAAAGAAGTTCTGACAAGCTGCAATACGGTTCCTCAAAGACTAGCTGCGTTCTGGGCTATATCACAGCGCTACGCTTTAACGCACCCATTAAACGACAAAGCATGGATCACCGTGACGTACGAGGAGTTGGTCATAGAAGGAGAGGCGGTTCTGGAAAAGATATTCAGCAGGTGGAATATGCCCATTCCTAAAGCCGCTCTGCAACAATTAAGAAGGCCTAGTAAAACATCAGTAGCTGGCAGTGCGCCCAATGACCCAAGGGCGCAACTAAGTCTTTGGAAAGATCGGCTTACCACGCAAGAACAAGATGATATATTCCGAACTATACGATCGATCGGCGTAGATCTTTACGATACGGGAATCATGCCTACGGCCAGTTACAAGGATTGATCACCGAAACATCCTGATGGCCTGAATGACACCTCTCACATTGAGCTCCTTCAGGTAGGTTTTGAACATGATTGAGCGCGCCTTTTTTTTGTAAGTGTGCAGCAGATCGGTATTCTGCTTCGTCAGCATCTTCTTTAAAGCCGAGTGCACCATTTCATAACCTCTTCTACTACCATCTGCGTCGGACATGGCAGAGTTCAATCCTCGACGGTACCTAAGTATCGGTTGATCTACCGTGTCATAAACACCCTGATCAGCAATTCCAATGTAAAAGAGCAAGTCCTCCCCGTGGGTTAAACCTTCCTGAAAGCGATACGTCCTGGATCGATCATTGACCACTAACCAAGTACATCCTGAGAAGCAAGTACCCGTAAGACATACCAGTTCTTCAAACGGCATTCCCTTAAAGTTTGGCTGCTGGTGCCGAAGCTCTTCTGTCATAGAATGATTCATATGAACAAGCGCACCATCAACAAACGCTAAATCGCTATCCTCCTTTAACTTATCCAAGCGAACTTTAATACTGTTCACGGGAAGCATATCATCTGCATCCAAGAAACAGAAAAAATCTCCTCGCATTCTGGAGAGTCCAATATTCCTAGCAGCGCTTACACCTCCATTCTCGGTTGTAATGGCATGAATTCGCCCATCGTCAAAACGATTGAGCACTTCTGCGGTTCCGTCTACGCTGCCATCATTGATAACGATCAGCTCAAAATTGGTATGTGATTGCGACAGTACAGACTGAACCGCCTGTTCAATATATGGCTCGGCATTGTAGGCCGCCATGATAACAGATACCAAATCCCCGCCCTCACTTGCCATGAACTACGTTGCGCTTGGGCTCTCCGTGCAAGAAAGAACGAAAGTCGAATCTCATTCCGCTTTTCAAGGTTGCCCGACGTTGTGAAAGGATGTAATTCGTAATGACCAATGCAGACATAAGTAAAGGCAGCAAAGGAATCTTAAAGCGCACTAATGCGCCAAAATTCGGCGTAGATATGCCAATCACAAATGCATGTACGATCGTGAATACCATGAACGTAAGCAAGAGGGGGTTCTTCGTAAAGAGTTTAAGCGTATTGGTAACGCGTCCTTTAAGCAGCGTAAGGAAGACATAATAAAGGATCACCAGATTCTCTAATCCCGCAATGCTCATTACCCAATTTTTACTCTCCCACAGATATGGTCTGAACAAACCGGCGGCTATCGCCGCAGGCGCCTTTGTGAGTATTCCAGTCCAGGTGCCATCTATCTCTCCTATATCGAAGAATCCGTCGCCATAATTGTCCGCCCGTTGCAGATCCGTTTGAGTTATCACAATGGTCTTGAGCGCTTTATCCAGCGAGAATTTGTCAAGATAGCCCTCCAGACTGTTCAACAAATAAACGGACAGCGCAAGCAATCCCACCGACATAAGAGGCAGGATCAAGTACCTGATAAAACTAGAACGTATTCGAGAAAGGCGATTATACGATACCCAAACCAAGCTTGCGGGTATCAGAACCATGAAAATATAGGGCTTGATCATGACGAGCAATAGCAAGGAGACCACAACCGCAGCCCACGACAGAACCACTTCATTCTTTCGAAAAACCAAGTTATCGATAGCATGTAAGTACCAACACAATGCGCTGAACGTTATCGTGTCTTTAAGGATTGCGGATCCCCAAAAAATGGATGAAGGCATGAACAGTATGGCAAGTGCTAATGGCCACTGCAACGAAGGGTAATAACGATTAACGGTCTGGTACAAACGGAAGATGCCAAAATAGGAGAGACTAGCTAACAACACTGTTGTTACCAAGTAACTATTGAAAGAAAGCAAGTTGAGCACACTAACGATACGCACTATCATATATGCCCTTGGTTCGAAATAAACGAAGTAATACGGATAGCCTGTCTCTGGAGTGAAAAATTGCCTCATTTCCACAGAATTCTCCCCAAAAAGCACATGCAGGTAATCCAGGAAATTGACTTTCGCCAAATTGGACAGCGCCACTGCAGAATAGAAATAGTTCGTCGTATCCCCCCCCTGATAGTAATAGAAATAAATCAAACTAAAGGCCAAAGCGCCCAGCACTTTGGCTAGGTATCCAAACAGAAAAAAACGATACTCCGATTGTCTTTTGATGCGCGTATTCTTAATACGTGCCAGAATGACGTAAAACACTAGGATATACACCAATACCAGCGAATATTCCCACGTCTCAAGGTCAACCTCCCCGAAGTAAACGGTATAAATGCCAAGGAGCATTAACCACGAAGATACGGTCGATAGTACATGGTCGTAACTCACTTTTACAGGTACTAAATGCGAATTACATCATTCAACCTTGCGGGAATGGCAACAGGCCATTCCTTATTCCGCCGACAACTTCCGCTCAGTGATGGTATGGCTCATTTTTCAAGATCGTGAAAGCACGGTACAATTGTTCATACAAAATAGCGCGAACAAATTGGTGTGGAAAGGTGAGTTTGCTCAGTGCAACAAGCAAGTTTCCTTTCTGTTTCATGCCTGAGCTTAAGCCATAAGCCCCGCCAACTACAATGCAGACTTGTTTTCTGCCGCGATCCTGGATCGTCTTCCAGACACCGGCTAACTCGTGACTAGTGAATTCTTGCCCCCTTTCGTCTAGCAGGATCGTGTAGGTGCTATCCGCGATCGCCTTTTCAATTGCCTTCTCCTCTTTGAGCTGCACTTGCTCGATTGTTCCCTTCCCTTCTGGAAGAACCACTTCCTCAAATTGAACGTAACGTCTACACCGCTTTCGGTATTCTTCTACAGCCGGCACCACCCACGTTTGTTTAGTCTTGCCTACAAGTATGACCCGTATTTTCATTGGCCTACGAAGAAACACCTTAACAGCACCCAATACGCTTCTTTTCTTTCCTATTTACTGGTCTTACAGGGTTAATTAGGAGTTAAACCATGTACCACCCCTTAGTTGTTGGTAACTTGGACAAATGAATGCCTAGGTATTGGCATCGTATTTGCAAACTTAGTCCTGAAAACTAGTAAACATGAAAAAGCTGCTTTTTCTCATATCCCTCATTTTCAGCGGATTATCCGTTTCAGCACAAGCACCGGATACCGAATCTGTGATTAATGCGCTTGAGGCCGGAAACGCTTCCGACCTTGTTGCCCTATGCATACCCAATCTTGATTTGGATGTTATGGGCAAGGATGATGTTTACAGCCGTGCACAAGCTGAGCAAATACTTAAAAAGTTCTTTGACGTGAACGACCCTTCTAACTTCTCTACCGAGCATAACGGCGTTTCCAAAACCGGGGATCATTATGTCATCGGGAAGCTCGTTACAAGTGGTGGTGATAAACGGGTAACGTTCTTTCAAAAGAAAGTCAGTGGCAAATATTTGGTCAAGCAATTACGGATCGAAGCCAGTCGTTGAACGTGATACCCGAAGGAACTCTTGAAACCGTTCGCCAAGCTTTAACCGAGGATATAGGCGAGGGGGATCACACTTCTTTATCCTCTGTACCAGAAAATGCTACAGGCAGTGCCCGGTGCTTGGTAAAAGCAGATGGCGTGCTTGCTGGGGTGGAGTTAGCTGAACTTATTTTCCGTGAATTTGATGATTCGTTGCGATTCGAAAAATTGTTGGACGATGGTGCATCAATTCAGAAAGGCGATGAGGCATTCCATGTTCATGGCCGTTCGCGTTCCATTTTAACAAGCGAACGTCTTGTCTTGAATTTCATGCAACGTATGAGCGGGATAGCCACACACACCGCAGCGTTCGTAGAAGCTTTAACTGGCACGAACTGTCGTGTGCTGGATACCCGAAAAACCACGCCTACGCTGCGCGCTTTTGAAAAATGGGCAGTACGCATCGGAGGTGGGGTGAACCATCGGATGGGCCTGTACGACATGATCATGATCAAGGACAATCATGTTGACTATGCGGGTGGCATTGCACCTGCAATTGCCAATTGCCACGCCTATTTGAAAAAACTAGGGCGTGATATTCCAATAGAAATAGAGACTCGAAATCTGGCAGAAGTTGAACAAGTCTTGCAGAAAGGAGGAGTTCAACGAATCATGCTAGATAACTTCTCTCCAGAACTCATGCGCGAGGCGGTTGTTCAAATCGACAAGCGGTTTGAGACTGAGGCATCTGGTGGCATTGTCCTTGAGACAGCACGCAGCTATGCAGAAACGGGTGTTGACTTCATTTCAGTAGGCGCACTAACACATACCATAAATAGTTTGGATCTTAGCCTGAAGGCTATCCGATGATCCGAAAACTGTTTCGAAAGTTACTTTTCAGTAGACCTACCCGCTGGTTCATTGCCACCATTGATTCTATCGTACTCCCTGGCTGCAAAGGGTTCAGCATATACAAGATCCTGCATTTCTTCCTGCGGGCCATCCGAGATGGTAAAATAGTTATGCGAGCCTCAGCTATATCCTTCAAATTGTTCATGGCGTTTTTTCCCATGATCATCATGCTTCTTACGCTAATACCGTTCATTCCAATTGCAGACCTTCAAGAACAGATCTTGCGTACGTTTTCAGAGTTACTACCAGACGAAGTGTATGTTTTCGTTGAAGAGACCTTGAAAGATCTTGTCAAGAAAAGAGGTACACTCCTATCCTTTTCTTTTCTAGTTGTATTGTGGTTGGCATCAAATAGCATGAACGCTATTCTTGCCGGGTTCGGTGGCAGTTCCAATTTGATCACCCAGAGAACACTCTTGAAACAACGGTTGCTCAGTATTGGTTTGCTGATCATACTTTCACTCATGTTCTTCGCTGCGATCCTTTTAATAACACTCAGCGGGTCTGCTTTCGCCTATTTTGACGAGTTGGGCTGGCAATTGGGGGCATTGGAGCGCATCGGTGTCCTTGTCGCTAAATGGCTTATAATTCTTCTCTTAATAAGTGGTTCGATCGCCACCTTATTCAATGCTGGCGATACAATGGAAAAACGTTTCCAGTTCATTAGCCCAGGTGTTCTATTGAGTACGCTCCTCGTAGTACTTGCCTCTCAATTGCTCGCCTGGATGTTCCAGAACATAACGGATTACAATGCCTTATATGGCTCTATTGGTGCCATCATTGCAGTCCAGTTCTGGATTTACACTAATATGATCATTCTTCTTGTGGGGTTTGAGCTAGATACGAGCATTGAAAAAGCGCAGCGTGATCATGCAGCCAACCTTCGCCTGAAGCAAACAACAAGCATATGAAATATCTATTGATCACCATGTTGGTGTGCTCTTGGACTTATTCGAGCGGACAAAGTCCTGTGGGGAAGTGGGTGACTATTGACGATAACACGGGAAAGAAACGGTCTGTCGTAGAGATTACCCAGGGCAGTGATGGCAAACTTTCGGGACAGATCGTACAGCTTTTTCGTGAAGCTAACGAAGAGCAAAATCCCTTATGTGACAAGTGTAAGGGAGTGAATAAGAACAAACCGGTCATTGGATTGACGATAATGCAGAACATGGAAAAAGATGGAACCAACTACACAGATGGAACCATCTTAGACCCAGAAAGTGGTAGCGTATATGATTGCAAGATTTGGCTGGAGAACGGTAAACTTAAGGTACGTGGTTACGTCATGTTCTTTTACCGAACGCAAGAGTGGATTCCCTTTAGCCCATAGATGCGGCTGCTACAACTACCCCTCTTTTAGGTCAACATGCTCCTTTCGATTCTTGAACTCCACGAACAACATTCCTAGGGCAAGTAGTATGGTTAAGGCCGATGCTGCGGTATTCACCAAAGACCCCGTGTTATAAGCCTTACTGTTCAACTTGAATTCAACAGTATGTGCGCCAGCGGGCACCTTCAATCCCCGCAACACATAATTCACGCGTGCATGTTCAACAGGGCTTTCGTCAATATAGGCTTGCCACTCTGGCCCGTACCAGATCTCACTGAACACCGCAACCCCTTCTTTACTTGAACTAGTTGTGTATTTCAAATAGTTCGCTCGATATTCATCCAAGCTAATCGTAGCGCTGGGGTCTAGTGCTGATGCACCAAGTACTCCCTCATCAGAACGATGCGCTATAGCTTGAGATTTTAGATCAAGCTCTTTCAACCCCGTGATCTCCGCGTTCGCATCCTCAACGTAGGTGACTCCATCAACAAACCAAGCTGGGCCACTTGCATTCAAATTAACGATGGCATCAGCATTTGCATTGTAACTCAAATATTTGGTATTGAGCATATTCACGATCTTGTTCTTACCCAGCGCAGCATTGATGCTTTGAATAGTTGCTCCTTCCTGAAACGCCGCTGTGGTCTGTTGAACTTCTCCAGTCAAGTAAAAATCAATGAGCTCGTTATAACGTTTCATTTTGGCTCCATGATAACCTCCTATTGACTTGTGGTAATAACTCGTACGTGCGTCGTTCCATGGATTCTCTACGTTCAAGACTCGATAATGTGAATTACGACGTAGCGCGCTGAACCACTCCAATTGCTGTTCCTTCTCCGTCACCCGGCTTGCCCTTCCTCCTAAGTCCTTTTTGGCTTCCGTGAGCTTTGCGATCCTGGATTCGGCGGCAGCTTGAACCGTGGGGGTGGTCTCTAAACGCAGAATACTGAGATCGGCCTTATTCGCCACATGCGGAAGCTTAGAGTCGGCTATTGGTTCCCACTTCTCATAACGTCCTTTGTCTTTCTCATTATGCAAGTACCGTTTGTCGACGATCCACATATCCACTAAGATCAATAAGCCCAAGCCACCGATAACGATCACCTTATTCATGGCACCTCTTGTATAGAAGAACAGCAGAGCAATGGCGGCTAGCACAAACCCCAAACTGCGCATGGCATCCGCCTTGAATACATCTACACGAATCTCTTTAAGGCCGTTGGCGTAATCGGTGATATTCGCCTCTTGAGCGGGAGCTGACGCGATCTGCGCATTAAAACTTTCCCTTTCCGCATCAGATAGCATATCGAACATGGACGTAGGTGTGGCCCACGCAAAAAGGAGGAATAAAGTCAATGCACCAGCAGGTATCAAGAATCTTTTCAGGTTTTCCTTATCCCAGGATTCTTGTTTCAGGAATTTGTCCAGATATAGAATACCGAGCACTGGAGCCGCTAGCTCCACGATGATCAGGATGATCGTGACCGCCCTGAACTTGTTATAGCCAGGAACGTAGTCCAAGAAGAAATCCGTCAGCGGCATGTAGTTCTTTCCCCAACTCAACAACAAGGTGAGAAACAACCCACTCCAGAGGGCATAACGCAAGGGATCCGGTTTGAACGCAAGGCCCGCTAAAATGTAGCCCAACACCAAAATACCAGCACCCGCTGAACTCCCTATTTGGGTAAGAACTATACTTACCGGCAATGCTGCCACAGCCCAGTACATTTCATACTTCTGCATTCCGCTCAAGCTCAGCAGCAGCAGCAGCACGATTATCGCCCCGAGGTAAACCGGGCCAGACGTAAAGCGTTGATTACCCCAATACGCATTGAGTCCTCCCTGTTGCGTAAGGACCTGCTTCATACGCTGGTCCTTAATCAAAGCCAGGTTCTCCCGTTCTGATAAAAAGTTGCCTGTTGCGCCACCCTTGGCGTTAGGCACTAGTAAGCTCATAGATTCTTCAATGCCGTAACTCCAGTCCGTGATGTAATCTCGATCAAGACCTGAGGTCTGATTAGCTGTGGCATCTTCTCCCGTTGCGGTGATCGTTAGGTCACTCTTGCCTCGCGTTGTGTATTTACCGTACTCATAGGTAGCCCATAATGACCCCATACTGCACATGGCCGCAAGTGCAACAGCGACAAGACCAACCCCTGAACGTTTTACAAAATCCCCGATCGCACCTGCTCGTGCAGCCCTTACTCCTTCTGCTAACGCAAAAAAGAGTAAGACAAAGCCTAAGTAGTAAGTAACCTGCGGGTGATTCATCGTCAACTCCAAACCCATAAACAGGGCTAATAAAGATGCTCCCAACAGCAATTTGCCCCTGTATAGTAAAATAAACGCTCCAAGTGTCGGTGCCATATACGCCACCGCCAAGGCCTTCGAATTATGCCCTGCTTCAATGATGATGAGGAAATAGCTAGAAAGGGCAAAGGCAATTGCACCCACAATGCATAACCACACATTCACCCGCAGTACTTTCAACAAGAAGAACATACCCATCAGGTATAGGAAGAACATACTTGCAGGGCGAGGTATACCAAGTGTCAATACCGTGTGGACCTTCTTCAGTAAGTTGGAATTCCATTTCACGCTCATTTGGTAGGCAGGCATACCTGCGAACATAGATCCGCTCCACAGCGGTTCTTCGTCAAACTCACTGCGGTGTTCTTGAATCTCTTGAGCCATCCCTAAAAAACGGGTTATGTCCCCTTGCTTCAGGCGTTGCCCATCTAACACGGGGCTGAAATACGCCAAACTCAACAAGATTGAAATGATCACTGCTGCTCCGATAGGCAACAATTGCTTAAAATTAGATGAGTTCATGATGCACTGTTCTGGTCCTTGATCTCTTCAAAATCAACGAATTCTGCATTATTGTCAATCGCCCCTTTCTTGGGTGGGGTATTCCTATCGATACTGACCTCTCCTTTCTGACGACCAGCGCGATCATGGCTGTTGCCTGGCGAGGACGTGGCAGAGAACTTGAATAAACGACCGATGGTCTTTAGCAGGAACCACCCGATTGCTACCCATAGTAATGTCTTAATAAAGCCCGTTATTGTGGCTAAATGCATGGGGCTAAAGATAGCCGCTGCTCTTGAATTCAACATGGCGTTAACTATTGGCCTACCTTCGCGGCATCTTACCTAGTCTGCTGTACACAACGGATGAATCCTTTTGAAGCCTTAGGTCTTTGCGAAGAGACCTTAAAAGCGCTGAATGACCTTGGTTTTCAAGAACCAACACCCGTTCAAGCGCAGACCATTCCTTTAGCGCTTAGCACCGAGCGAGACCTAACTGTTCTGGCCCAGACAGGCACGGGCAAAACAGCTGCTTTTGGCTTACCCCTGCTGGAACTTATAGAAATCAAGAACAAACAGGTGCAAGGTTTGATACTTGCACCAACTCGTGAACTCTGCGTGCAGATCAGTCGAGACCTTCAGGCTTTTTCGAAGTATGCCAAAGGCATGCGGATTACCGCCGTTTATGGCGGGGCCAACATTCGCACGCAGATCGCGGATATTCGGAAAGGAACACAGGTAATCGTTGCGACACCGGGTCGATTGATCGATCTGATCGAGCGAGGTGCTGTTCGCCTCGAGCACGTTACCAATGTTGTCTTAGACGAGGCTGACGAAATGCTGAACATGGGTTTTCAAGAAGACCTAAGCACCATTCTAAAAGAAACGCCAGAGCACAAGAAGACTTGGTTGTTCTCCGCCACCATGAGCGCTCCTGTTAAGCGCATAGCGAAAAGCTATATGAATGAATGGGAAGATGTCGTCATTGGCAGGGAGAATAGTGCTGCTTCCCAGCTAGCCCATAAGTATTGTGTGGTGCATGGTAAAGACAAGCACCCTGCACTGCGCCGATTCATAGATGTGGATCCCGATCTATTCGCGATCGTCTTCTGCAGAACCAAGCTTGGTGCACAACGGCTGGCAGAGCGGCTGATAAAGGAAGGTTACGATGCTGATTCTTTGCATGGTGATCTGAGTCAAGATCAACGGGATAAGGTCATGGGCCGTTACCGTCAGCGTTCGTTGCAACTGTTGATCGCTACTGACGTAGCTGCGCGAGGAATTGACGTAAATGAGGTCACACACGTGTTCCATTATGATCTGCCAAACGATTTGGAGAGTTATACCCACCGAAGTGGTAGAACAGGGCGTGCTGGAAAAAAAGGTGTTTCCTTAAGCATACTTGGCAAAGGGGATGTACGCAAGATCCAGCGTTTTCAGAATGAGCTAAAAGTAGAATTCACGCACATTCCTGTTCCGACAGGTCCGGAGATCTGTGAGATGCAGCTCATGGCTTTGATCCAAAAAATCAAGAACGTTAAAGTGAACACCAAGGAGATCGCGCGGTTCATGCCTGCGATCCAAGAGGCATTGGGAGAATTGGAGCCCATGGAACTTATGGAACGCTTGGTGGCGATCGAATTCACGCGGTTCATTGACCAGTACCGCAACGCCAAGGATCTGAATGCTTCCGTGGATAAATCTTCACGGTCTCGAGATGGTGGTGGGCGAGATGATTCAAACATGCGTAGTTTGAGAATCAACCTAGGCCGTTACGATGATATGGAACCAGGGCGCATGCTAGCGCACCTGTGCAATGCTAGTGGTGTCGACGGAGATTCTTTCGGGCGTATAAAGCTGAATGATGCCTATTCCGTGGTAGACATTCAGGCCGAGCATTTTGAAGACGTGCTGAACGCCATAAATGGCACGGACTATCATGGCCGTCAAATTGAGGCAAGTGAGACTCAGGAGCGTGGCAGCGACAGAGGTGGTCGAGGTGGATTCCGAGGAGGTTCAAGAAATCGTGCTGGGGGCCGACCTCATAAGCGAAGTGCTGGTCGATCGAGCGGACGAAAAAATTCTGGAGGCAGACGGCCCTTCAGTGATGAGCGTTCTTCTTCGGATAGGCGCAGTTCCGGCAAGCGGTTCTCAAAGACAGGCTCAAAAGGCCGGAGTAGTGAACCGTTCAAACGCAATAGTTCAACTTCTTCAGCAGAATCAGGTGAAGGAGGTAAGAAGAAGCGTTCGTTCAAAGGCGTTGGAGGAAAGAAGAAAGTCGGTAAAAAAAGTTCTGCTACTGCAAAAGCAAAAGGGAAACGGAATAAGTACAAGAACCTCAAAAAATAAGGCCTCCTTTGCACTGACCGGGCCCTCAGCTCACGGAGCGAAAGCAGCTCTCCTGCTATACTAGTCAACGCTTAGCCTGTATAAATTGGTGGGGCGAGTCGTTACTTTCACCTACCTAGCTCCTACCATTGTTCTGCAAATGTCGCTGATACTTAAGACGTATAGTGACTTGAATATGTTTGTCAGCCGACACCTTATATTAGCCATTCCACCAAGGTAAAATACAGCCATACTCTATGCTGTTCAACTCCATCGAGTTTGCGATATTCCTTCCCCTTGTATTCGCTGTATACTGGTTCGTGGTAAAAGGGAGTATAAAACTCCAAAATTGGTTCCTCCTTACCGCTAGTTACGTGTTCTACGGATGGTGGGATTGGCGATTCCTTTCCCTTATCGCATTTAGTTCGATCGTGGATTACTTCATTGGCATAACGCTTGGTCAAACTGAACAACAGCGAAAAAGGCACTTGTTATTAGTATGCAGCTTAGTCATAAACCTTGGCTTACTGGCGTGGTTCAAGTACTTCAATTTTTTCGCAGAAAGCTTCGCTGAGGCTTTCACCATCCTTGGTTCGCCTATAGACGTATCCAGACTGAATATCATTCTTCCAGTGGGTATCAGTTTTTACACGTTCCAAACCTTGAGTTATACCATTGATGTTTACCGAAAAGAAATTGAACCGACCCAGGACGCATCTGCCTTTTTTGCCTTCGTCAGCTTCTTTCCGCAACTGGTTGCAGGGCCCATTGAACGTGCCAGCAACCTGCTTCCTCAGTTCTTACGGAAACGCGAGTTCAACTATTCGCAAGCTGTAGATGGTTGTCGCCAAATATTGTGGGGCTTGATAAAGAAGATGGTCATCGCCGATAACTGCGCTGAGTATGTGAACATCATTTTTGCTGACCCGGGCGATTACAATGGCAGCACCCTATTGCTCGGTGCTATATTTTTCGCGTTTCAGATCTATGGCGATTTTAGTGGTTACTCAGACATTGCTATCGGAACAGCACGCTTATTCGGGTTCAACTTGATGAAAAACTTTGCGTTCCCGTACTTCTCACGTGATATTGCCGAGTTTTGGCGCAGGTGGCACATCTCCCTTTCCTCGTGGTTCAAGGACTACCTCTATATACCGCTAGGGGGAAGTAAAGGTGGAATGAGCAAGAC
>CAZPEQ010000030.1:0-12909 GCA_964585605.1 uncultured Weeksellaceae bacterium
AAACGCCACCGAGGTGTGAAGGACAGTGGTACCATAATGCCAGGACATGGCGGAATATTAGACCGCTTTGACGGTATGTTGTTGGCAGCGCCTACTTATTTCATTCTGCTGAAAGCACTTGCTGTTATTTGAATTGTAATTTCGCTGCAATGGGTCTGCACCGAGAAGGAACCAATACCATGTTGCTGGCAACAGCCATCGTAAGTATGCTGATGTTCTTACTATGGCGATACATACCTCTCCCGCATGTGTTGCTACTGGTGATTAGCGTAATCCTATTTGTACTCTGGATCATTGTCATTGCCTTCTTCCGCGTGCCTAAACGCGATGTAGTTGATCAACCGGGCACCATAAAATCGCCTTGTGATGGGAAAGTCGTAGCGATAGAGCGGGTTCACGAACCAGAATATTTTAAGGACGAGCGTATTCAGGTTTCCATTTTCATGAGCCCACTCAACGTGCACATCAACTTCTTTCCTATTTCAGGAACCACCAAGTACGTGAAGTACCATCCAGGAAAGTACCTCGTGGCTTGGCACCCAAAGTCATCGACGGAGAATGAGCGCAGCACGGTGGTGGTGCAACACGGAAGCGGTTATGAGGTCTTGTTCCGGCAGATCGCAGGAGCCTTAGCACGTCGGATCTGCACGTATCCACAAAGTGGCGACGACGCCAGTCAGGGCAAAGAGTTCGGGTTCATTAAATTTGGTTCGCGGGTAGACCTGTTCTTACCGCTGGATACAGAGATTGTTGCGGAACTGAATCAAAAAGTGACCGGGTCGCAGACGATCATTGCAAAGAGAAATTGATGCCATGAAAAAAGTACTTTACGTAGTGATTATTTTAGCCTTGCTAGCCATTGGGTACTCTATGATCAATTCAAAAGGCGATGGCCCAAAGGCAAAGAAACCAGGTAAAACCACCCCGGCGCCTAAAGTGCATACGGGAGAAGAGCCCTTTCGGATCGGCGATGGCAGGCTAGCGAACCACCCTTGGTTGCGTTTTGATGGCACCTATAAAATGACCGATGCGGGCGGCAAGAACGCGCAGTATATGCGGTTTTACCCAGAGGGGAATGTTACGTTGATCACCGGCGCGGAAACACCCGGAGGCATAGACTTAAGGGGATTCATGGCGCAAGACACGCCTAACAATGGACCCAATGAGGTGCGTAATTCCTTGATCGAGGTCAGAGGAGATAGTTTACTCTTTACCACCAAGTCGATGAAAGGGGAGATTGATTACAAGGGGACGATTTCGGCAGCTGGTAAGAACAAGTTGAGTTTCTTGAAACACAGCCGGATCAATGGCCGCAAAGGGCGGTTCGAATACACCTTCGTAGCAGATTAAGCGCGCTCAAGCCAAGGACGTAGCTCTTCCATACTTTTGATGCGTACCGTTGCCGTCTCGCCTAGATAAGCGTCATGCACATCTAAGTGCACGGTATCCATGCCACTGTTATGCCCGCCAAGTATATCAGCACGTTGATTATCTCCTACCATTAAGCTGGTTTCTGCATTCGCATTCATCTGCTTCAATGCCATTTCGAAAATACGCGCATGTGGTTTTTTGACCCCCGCTAACTCTGAGGTGATCACGGCATCAAAGTAATCGGCGATCTTGCTGTTTTCCAGTTTCACGGACTGCACCTCACTGAAACCATTGGTGATGATACACATGGAAACTTGCCCTTTCAGCCAATCCAATAATTCCAGTGTGCCTGGCATAAGTGCGCTTTTCAATGGGCATTGCTCGATATAGGCCCGGCCAAATGCCTGATGCAGTTCTTGGTCACGGATACCAAACTGCAAAAACGCCCGCCTCCATCGCAACACACGCAGCACGGATCGATCGATCTTGCCATGGGCGTACTGATCCCAAAGTTTGTAGTTGATCTCTTCGTAAACCGCAACGAACTCATTAAGTGGCACACCCAGTTCGCGTAATTCAAAAAACGTGTGCAGGCTGGTTAGGGTCTCTCGTGAATTGGTCTCAAAATCCCAGAGGGTATGATCCAGATCAAAGAAGATCGTTTTGTACTTAAGCATTGAACAGTGCCACGCCTTGAACTGAAAAATAGGTTAACAGAAGTGACCAGCCCGTGAAAGCGAAATACAGCACAGGCAGCACCACCCGTGGCTCGCGAAAGAACTTGGCAGATAAGACACCTGCAATAGGCACGGACAAAAAGACGCTGACAAGCGACAGGCCGATCAACCCGAATTTTCGCAAGAACTTGACGGTGCGGCGCCCTTTCGCAGTGAACACAGGCTTCTGTTTTTTGTTGCGCTTGGCGTCAATCCATTTGAATATAGCAGTGCCAAAGAAGTAGAACAGGGTGACGCTCACACATGCACTGATAGATGTGAGTATCCATGTCTCCACAAACTGGTAGCCATTCCCGATCATCAAGCTTGGGGTGATCGCGAACTTGAGCACCGTCATTCCAACCCAACCAAGTCCTTCTAGTATTCCCATTAAACTTTCTTCCCGTACGCTAAATCACCCGCATCTCCTAAGCCTGGAACGATATACGATTGTGCGGTCATTTCACTGTCAATGGCACCAACCCATATACGCGCCTCAGCAGGCACATGTCGTTTGACGAATTTAAGGCCATCGGCACTGGCAATCGCAGCAACTACATGAATGGCTTTGGGTTTGCCCATACGTTGCATTTCTTTCAACACCAATGCCATGCTCTTGCCACTCGCTAACATGGGGTCACAAAGGATCAGGACCTTATCATCAATATCGGGGCTACTCATGTACTCGATTGCGATATCGAACGAGTCAGAACCCTTTTCTTGTTTCCGGTACGCACTTACAAAAGCGCACTCTGCTCGATCGAAATAGTTCAGCATGCCCTGGTGCATAGGCAAACCAGCGCGCAGGATCGTTGCCAACACCAGTTTATCTGCGGATAGGTGCATTGGAGCAATGCCAAGCGGCGACTCGACATCTTGTTCCTGATAAGCCAATTCCTTGCTCAATTCATAGGCAATGACCTCTCCTATCCGTTCGAGGTTTCTCCTAAAGCGCATTGGATCCTGCTGAATATGTTTATCCCGGATCTCTGCCAAAAAGGCATTGAAAATGGAGTTTTCCTTACCAAGTTCAGTGACCATGTTCATCAGTTATTTAAGGAATCGGAATGGGAAGGGCAACACGTTGTACTTGAGCCGCAAATATACGTGTGTCTTAGCCCCAAACCCGGTATAGAAGCGCTGCGTATTGGGATCATCAGAACCCGCGAAATCCAATACGATGTCTTGCCCCTCTTGGTCTTTGATAACCTGATCTACGAGGTGAAAAAGCCCGCGGATCTTTCTGCCTCGTTCATCATTGCATGACTTGAAGAAAATCAAGGTATTCTTCCACTTGATCATTGCAACAGCACATTGCGTTCCTGCTAAACCCAGTAATTGCAGAGAATCACACGCTTCCACATGGGTCAATAAACGTTGGATCACTTCCTGTTGCTCCACAGACACGCCAAAGCGTTTTGCGCTGGTGTTGGCATAACACTCCATGAAACGTCTCACACTTATAGACTCGACGACAGGGATTTGTGTCTTCAAATTCCGTTTGTGGTTAGTCGAAAACTCAGCAGCCAATTCCGCATAAGCACGATCTAATTGCAGAATACAATTGGTTGCTTCTACATGCTGCACACCTGCAGGAACGGTACGTTGCGCCACGCTAATATCCCATAGGACAAAATGATCCGGAATCGCTTCCAAGAACCGCGGCAAGTGTTCATCCGCGTTGGGCCCGTGCACGCCTAAGCGTTGCAAACCGATTGGTTGGTACAGGTATCGAAAACCGATTTTCTTCCTACAGGTTAGGGGCATGACGTGCCCTGTTTCTCGATCTACCAGCGCACTCCAGTCAGGAGATGCGATATCCAGTACCTCACTACTATTGTAGAAACTGGAATGCAAGGGCCTTTCATTGAGCTGATCCCATTCCTGTTTGTTGATCTGATCATGTTCCAAGTATTCGATCATCCTTCCTTCGCCCAGCTCATAGTCTCCTTAAAAACGGTATCCCATCCCTTTTCATTACCTGTTCCCGCAAGGAATCGCTCATGCCAAACGCTTTCGAATTGCCCTTGCACATTCCTAACCTTTGCGATTAACAATTGGTTCATCGCAATCGCTTCTTTTCGCGACAACCGCATCTTGTAACAAAGCGCACTGTCCATAGCAGCGAACGGGTGGATCATCAAAGTTGTTTCCTGTTCGGCTTGCAGATCATACCAAGGAAATGCGGTACATGTACCTGCACGAAACCCCACACGGTCTGAAAAACCCATACTGTGGTCTTCTCCAATACCTGCAGAAATAAGTGATCTATATGTACCCGGCAACTTGAATTTCAGAAAGTGCTGCCGGCTTACAACAACTGGTTGGTCGACCACCTCACTTAGTCTGCTTGTTTCTGCTTTAATCCGAGCGGGCTCTTCCATGGAATGGTAAGACGGATGTATCGCGATTTCAGACCATTCAGTCATACTGATCAGCTTCTCTAACATGCGGGGGTGCTCAATATCAACCGCATGATCATACTTTCCTCGCTCACTTGCGAGGAAGAAGGTTATCACCCGGCATGCTGATCCAGCGTTCCACTGCATAAGTTCTTCTAATTCGTATGGATCAGGCTTATCGTTCAAGAGCACTGCTAAACGGTTCTTCACCTCACTAACTCGCAGCTGAATCAGATCCCGTACAAGAGAGCCGAATGTCCGCCACAGTTCCCTGCCTGCGAACTTGAGACCATTGTCTATGTCGAAAGTCACCGTGTGCGCATAAGACCTACGAGGAGCGGGTAAATCAGGCCATTTCTTACGCAGGCCCTTAGCAATATCGAGTATCACTTCATCCAAAATGGGTGCTAGCTGTTTACCGTGTTTCACCACCCACGCCTGATCCGAAGGGAAACGACCGTGTTCGTCACGGGGGCCATCGTACTCTTCTGACCTGCTCAATAAGAAGAACGCAAAGGCGAACAGGTCAAAAGGCAAATCTCCTTTTACCGGATACAGCACCGTATGACCCTTCCAGTGTGTCTCTTCATCAGGCAAAGTAGCGCCTGAAGCTAAATAGCCTGAAGGTATTATATGAAAGGAGTCTCCCAGTCGCTTGGTCGAGTAACTGACCTTCGGGCCCGTTGCTTCTAAGAAGGCTGTTTCATCGGTTATCCACTTCAAATGCCAACCCAGCATACGCGCAAACACATGGTTGATAGCGTAGAGCGCTCGAGGCCCTTTTTCTGATGTATGAACGATCAAGTCTGGCACAGTTCAAAGCAGGTTAACGGCCATTCAGGCCACTGTGGTACACTAGCCAAAGGCATCTAACAATTCCTTACAGATCCTGTTCGCAGCATGACCATCTCCGTATAATGGGTCACAGGGCGGTTTGCCATTCGCAATGAACTGATCAAAGGCTTTCCCGATCTGATCCTCATTCGCCCCTACGAGTATGGCCTGCCCATGTTCAACCAACTCCACCCATTCCGTTTCTGGTCTCAATATGATGCACGGGCGCTCACAGAAAAAAGCCTCTTTCTGTACACCACCAGAATCAGTGGCCACCAACAAGGCATTGCTCTCTAAAGCGATCATGTCCAAGAAGCCAACAGGAGGAATGAGTCGGATAGCATCACCACGCGAGATCTGCTCTTTTAGGCCCGGATCCAAGTTCGTATCAATACACTTTTTGGTTCTCGGATGAAGCGGCAATACCACTGGTAAACCATACTTTTCGTAAGCCGAAAGGAACGCACGGAAAATAGCCCTCAGGTTTTCTGGCACATCGGTATTGTGATCACGATGCACAGTGGCCAGAATGAATTTGTTTGGCGCTAAATCTAATTCTGCAAGCAATTGCGAATGTTCAGCCGCCAGTTGTGCGAAGTGTTTGGTATTGTCCAGCATGACATCTCCGCTCATACTGATGAATGGCCGATCTGCACTGTACGGACCTGTGTGGTCTAGTTTGAACCCTTCTTTCTTGAGCCCTTCTACGGCGGTTTGCGTGGGGCAAAAGAGGAAAGAAGAGGTATGGTCGCAAACAATGCGATTCACTTCCTCCGGCATGTTCTTGTTATAAGAACGAAGTCCTGCTTCTACGTGCGCAATAGGAATGTGCATTTTTGATGCCGCAATCGCACCAGCCAATGTGCTATTGGTGTCTCCGTAGAGGAGCACAACATCAGGCTTATTCTCCACAATACACGCTTCTATTTTTTCGAGCATGCTGGCCGTTTGCACACCGTGACTGCCGGAACCTACGCCAAGCATGACATCAGGCCGCGGAATGCCTAACTCATCAAAAAATACTTGCGACATGTTCGCATCGTAATGCTGCCCCGTATGCACAATAGTTTCTTTAATGCGGCCGTTCGTCGCCGCAACCGCCCTACTCAAGGCGGCAGCCTTAATAATCTGAGGTCTAGCCCCGACCACGGTCAAGAGATGTAAGGGGTCTTTCATGTTACATCTTTCCTTCGTCAGCAAAGCTGTAATAGCCGCTGGCGGTAAGGATCAAATGATCGACAACAGCTATATCCAGGATTTTTCCTCCTTCAACAAGCTGCCGGGTTAGTTTAATATCTGCATGACTTGGCTTTAACTGGCCACTGGGGTGATTATGACACACGATCATACTCGGGCAACTGTGTTCGAGCGCCTCTTTGAATATAACTTTCGGATCGGCGACAGTGCCGTGGATACCTCCTTGTCCTACACGTTTCATGCGTATCAGATCATTGGCTCGGTTAAGCAGTAGGATCCAAAATTCCTCATGCGCCAGATCGGCCAATTTAGACCGTATCTCATGGTAAGCCTTAGTGCTTGAATCGATACAGACCTTGCTTAACGGTTCTCGATCACGCCTGCGCCTTCCCAATTCCAACGCAGCCACAACACTTAAGGCTTTTGCTTCTCCTACGCCATTGAACTTCATGAGTTCCTTTGGCGTCATACGCGCCACCGCACTCAAATCGCCGTTAACTTCTCTCAGAAGTCTTTTTGCCAAACTAACAGCACTTTCTGACGGGGAGCCACTGCGAATTAAGATGGCCATCAATTCAGCATCTGACAGCACCGCTGGGCCTTGCTCAAGAAGCTTTTCCCTGGGCCGATCGTCTTTAGACCAGTCTTTGATGGCAACGTGCTTCATGTTAATTAGCTGTTGAGTATGGCCTAAAAATAAAACAGGCCCTGCAATGAGGACCTGTTAATCTGGTTTTGGTGTAAAACTCAAGCAAGTGAATTCACATGCAAGCTAATGGACGACTTCAAATTCGCCGCCTTGTTCTTGTGTATGATGTTGCGCTTCGCCAAACCATCAAGCATTGAGACCACTTTGGGAAGCATCTCCACTGCAGCTTTCTTCTCTGTAGTTGCACGAAGGTCACGTACAGCATTACGTGCTGTCTTGTGATGATACTTGTTCCTGTCGCGACGCTTGATCGCCTGTCTGATACGCTTCTTTGCTGAAAGATGATTTGCCATAGTTCGTCTTCCTTTTTTTCGAAAGGAGTGCAAATATAGTGTTATTGACCATTACCCACGCACAATACACCAACGAAAAGAGGAGGCTACTGCCTCCTCTTTCTCCATCATTTCCAGTCTTTTACACTCAATACGCGTTCTCTTCTTTGCCGAACATATTGGTAACGGTCTTGATCACGATACGGACATCTAACCAAAATGACCAATTCTCAATATAATGTACGTCCAGTTTAATGCGCTGCTCCATGACGTCAGGAGTTTGCGTTTCGCCGCGGAAACCATTCACCTGCGCCCAACCTGTAATACCAGGTAAGCAGAAGTGGCGCACCATGTACTTATCTACAATATCTCGGTACTGGTCGTTCAACTTAAGCGGGTGTGGACGTGGCCCAACAACGGACATTTGCCCCATTAAGACGTTAATGAACTGCGGCATTTCATCGAGGTTGGTCTTACGCATGATTGCACCGATCTTGGTGATTCGCGGGTCATTCTTCGTTGCCTGCTTGAACACGGTATCGTTGTCGGTTCTCATGGATCTGAATTTCCAGCAAACGAAATCTTTGTTATCCCTTCCTAAACGTCTTTGTTTATAGAATACAGGGCCTTTGGACGAGAGTTTCACCAGTATGGCTAAAATGGGAAACAACCAGGTGAATATGAATAGGATGACCCCTAAGCTGAAAAAGATGTCGAACAAACGCTTCTTCACGCGATTGCTCTTCTTCTCAAGTGGTTCCTTCCTGATCTTAGAAACAGGTACAGCACCATGAAATTCTAAGTCTGACGCCTGAACTACAGGGATAAAGCTATCGGCAGATGGAATCACCCGAAAGCGAATGGTATTGCTCTCGCAAAATTCCATTAGATCGGTGATTTCAGCACGACGCGTGCCAGGCAAGGCACAGTACATGATATCGATACGGTTGTTGTTCACGTACTTCTTGATATCACGCATACCCCCTAACCGACGCTCACTAAGCTCTCCTGTTAGTTGATCATCGGTGAACACACCGCGAAAGCGATAGCCTCGTACAGTTTGATCATCGCAATAACGACAAATCTCCTCCGCGGCTGGCCCGTCGCCAATTATTACCAGATCTTTCACTGTGGTGAGTGTATCGATCGCAAGGTATTTAGAAATGCCGGCTTGCATTTGATTCAGTGTTCTTCTTTGGGACTTCAGCAGTGTGTTTAGGTCACGAGAAGTATCGATCTCCTTCGCTCCGGAATACCCGGTACGAATGGAAGCGATCTTCATTTGTTTGTTGGTCTCTGTTGTTTCCACTTTCTTGGTGCGCTTGGTGATAGCTCACTAACTGAATCGTGTAACAAAGATATCCTTCAATCATGGCGAGGTCAAGTTTCGTCGATTAATTTATTCATTTCGTCGAAATAATTTAGTCGTTCATAGAATTATTTATTAACGATCATTTGCCTGAAGAAGAGGTATATGTAGGTCAAATTGGTAATGAAGTAGCGTTTGAACAACCTCCTGGGTTCCAGCGCTAAGCGGTAAAGCCACTCCAGAGACAGGTCACGCATCCATTTGGGTGCACGCGAGTCTATACCTGCATATAGTAAGAAGGCTCCGCCTACGCCAAGCATGATCGCCTTTACCCTGCCTTTCATACTGAACATCCATTTTTCTTGCTTCGGGCAACCTAATGATACCATAACAACATGCGCACCGGAGTCATTTATCTGGGTGGCCACATCGTTCATTTCCTCTTCTGAAAGCGGACGGAAAGGTGGCGAATAACTTCCTGCGATCTTCAGGCCCGGCATTTCCTGCCCTGCCCGCGTCAAGATCTTATCTAACACCTCCTGCTGGCCACCATAGAAATAAACGGAAAGCCCTTGTTCGACGCACGCCTGCATCAAGGCCGGCATAACGTCGTTACCCGCTACACGTTCCTGCTTCAGGTGGTTGAATTTGTTCAAAGCCTTTAGCACAGGCATGCCATCTGCCGTTGCAAAATCAGCCTGATTGACCACCGGTTCGAATTCGGGATCCTTCCACACCTCAACACTCATATGCACATTTACGCAACACACATACGACGAACGTCGAGCGGCGCCGAACTCAGCGAAAGTCTTGATCTGTCGATCGAACGACCCCAAGCTTATATCAACGCAAATGGCTTTCTTCTTAGGAAGTACCTCCATCCGCTCGATGTTCTTTCTGCCTAACGTCCTTAAGTGTATGGGCGATAATTTCTTCGCTTCCATTGTTGTACCAGCTAATGAATTCCTTCACCCCTTGATCAATGCCATATGGTGCTTCACCAAGCGCGTCAATGGTCTTGTCCATTGGGGTTATATAATCACTGATCATACTGCGAAAGCGCCCTGAGGTTATGGGAAAGGGAATTCGTATTGCCGAAAGCACATCTCCCGCCAAGGCGATCATTCTAACCAGCCACGTTGGAATGATACGTACTGGCTTACCAGTAAGTTCCCTCGAGATCTTGTCAACCCATATGACCAGATCGAACGGCTGGTCGCCTACGTAAAACACTTTTTCGCTCATTTCAGCTAAAGGCAGGGTCAACATGCGGTCTATTTGCCAAACGACGTTCCCCACATAGCCATATGAACGGATCACGTTCTTTTTTGACGTGTGGAAATAGAGGCCCTTTTTCATAACCCGGAACATGATATCGCGATAACGCAGCGAGTAAGGCCCCCAAATGGTCGTAGGTCGAATAATGGTCCATGCAAAAGGCAGGTTCGCCTCCCTAGTTGCATCCTCGGTCAGCTTCTTGCTTTCACCGTACAAGGTAAAGGGCTTGTAATCTTGGTCATGCTTGGGTTGGTAACCTGATTCGCAAACGAATTGGGTGCTGGTAACGATCACTTGCTGCATCGTAGGAATATCCTTTATCGATTCCAACACAATGCGCGTGCCTTCATGATTCTGCAGATAGCCGCGCATGTCTTCCGGCTCATCTGTATCGGCCCTAGCGGCGAGGTGAATAACGTGGGTAGGAGCAAAATCCTTCGCAATGGAAGCGAACTTCTCGCCCTCCATGATGTCACATTGCGTCCAATAGTCTTGTTGACTCAGATCCAATGGTGGATTCCAATCTACGTTGACCAAGGGGATCTTTTTCTTGATGAAGTAGGCCATTACGTTCGTGCCAATGAACCCACTACCACCTGTCACTAAAAGGCGCATATTCTCTGTACTTGTCATGACGTCAACCCATTTCTACGAAGGCTTGCTCCATTCGTTCGTAAAATTTCTCAATACTGAACTTCTCCTCGTAGATACGTCTGCTTTCCTTGCCCATTCGTTCACGCAATTCAGGGCTTTCTATCAATTTCCGCAACTCCTCTGCAACTGATTCAGGTTGCTTTATCGGCACAAGGAAACCGTTGACTTTATCTTCTACTACGGAAGGAATTCCACGCCATAACGTGCTTACAACAGGTTTATTGAACTGCATGGCCTCTACAATGACCAGACCAAAGGTTTCAGCTTCGAACCAACTCGGGAAACAGAAAATATCACAAGATGCGAATGCCTCAAATTTTGCCGATCCGCTTAACACGCCGTAGAATTCAACCTCCTCTGTGAGCTCCGCAGTATCTAACATTTTCAAACACGCGGCCTTGATGTCCTCATCTCCCCATCGACCCATGACCTTCAGCTGAACATGGTGTCCGGCCGCTCTAAGGATGCAGAACGATTCGATCAGGTCATAGACTCCTTTAGAGGCAATCAGTACGCCTGTAAAAAGGATCTTCAAGGGTTCCCCTTCTTTCGCAGTGACCGTGTTAACCGTCCCAGACATATCCCGAATACCATTGGGAATCACTATGGAGTGGGCCGCGCCCAGGGCCATGCCGTCATCAGGATTGAGCGAAGATGTGCGAATAGCCAAATCATGATTCCGGTAAGCCCTATTGTATAAAGGCTTGATGATACCAGGCAACTCATCTACGAACGTGGAGACCCCGCCTGCATGGAAATGGAAAACGGTCTTCCTGAACAAGAAGCGGGTAGCGCATAACAGAATGATATCACGCAATACGGGAACTTTGTTAGGCCCCGCTGGCGGGTAATAAAGAACCTTCGCCCCTGTTCGAAATCGGGCGAACCATATTTGCCAGATCATCTGTAAGAGGATCACTATTTTCCTGATCTTGAATTTGCCCACACTATCCATGTCATCTGAAAATGACATACGTACATGGAACAGTTCTATGGCGTTGAATTCCCCTTTCAAGAATTCATCGATCATCACTGCCTGGCCACCGAATGGAGGTGGGGTCTGACCAACGACCAAGATTTTCTGCGGCTTTTGCATGGCGAGTAGGTAAAACTATCCGGCAGCGGCCACTAAAAGACGGCGTCTAACCCCCTGAATTCACAAGTTCAGGTTGATGCAGTATGTTAACTAAGGCCAAAAAGTCTGTATTGGTCTTACAAACCAACCCATTCGTCGAATTGTTGAAACGATAAAGGTTCAAAAGCAGTTTAGATTTGAAGCTAAACTTAACTATGCAAGATCCCGCAAGGAAAAGATGTCATTGACTAAACTATTTACATCTCTACTCTTCCTTCACCTCAGCTTCCAGCTGAGTGCAACGACCTACTTTGTATCGCCAAGCGGCGATGATAATGCTACTGGAACGTCCGAAACGGATGCCTGGCGTACCATAGCGCGTGTTAACCAGAGCACGTACGGACTACAACCTGGTGATATTATTTTATTAGAGAGAGGAGCCACTTTCCGCGAGGAACTGATTATTGGTTCCCACGGTGCTGCAGGCAACCCAATTACGATTGGAGCCTACGGAACCGGGCCAGAACCCATTATCAGTGGAAGTGCTGTGATCACCAACCCATGGATTCCTCATTCTGGAGGTATTTGGAAAACAACGGTGAACAACAATGTCGACCAACTTTTCGTCAACGACCAATTGCAAACCATTGCAAGGTTTCCGAATCAAGGTTGGCTCAGGAACGATCAAGGCAGTTTTTCGCAGATAAATGATGCGGCCTTGAATCAACCGGATGGTTACTGGAATGATGCCACTGCTATAGTGCGAACCAGCAATTGGGGTTATGATGAGGTTATCGTCAACAATTATGTAACGGGGCAGTTGAACGTAACATCCATGTCCGGAAACCTAGAGGATTACGAATGGGGATATTACCTAAGGAACAAGTTATCTGAGTTAGATGTAGCGGGTGAGTGGTTCTATGACACTGTGACGGAAGAACTATATTTCTTCCCTCCTGCAGGCCAAGACCCAAACGGTTTGGTGATCGAGTATCCTGTGCGTGAGCGAGGGGTTTGGTTAACACGTGACCATGCGGTTGTGGAGAACATTAAGTTCCATCACCACACCTTGCATAGTGTGTTCATGGATGC
>CAZPEQ010000031.1:0-12776 GCA_964585605.1 uncultured Weeksellaceae bacterium
CAAACTCATAGGTAAGCGCCGGGCCAATACGCACATTGATCGGTACGAAATCACGCTCCGTAGTTTCTGTATAAGAAACCTTGCCGCCGATATTCGAGAAATTGGCGCCGAATGCCAACGTTGCATCTCTACCACCAAGAATAAGATCTTTGTTCTGATAAAAGAGTGACAGATCAGCTGTAAAAGATTGACTCGCCTCTACATCACCCTGTAACACCCTAATACCTGATATGTTTGTATTGAGATAACGAACTGTTATACCACCACCAAACCTGTCACTGAATTGCTCCGCAAAGGCCATATCGATCAACAACTCACGGAACTTGCGAATAACCGCCCCGTTCGGACCAATGAACGTAACATTGCCTAGGCTAAAGTAGCGTAAAGAACCTCCAATGGCGCTTTGCTTATTTGCTAAACGTTTGTAACCACTCAGCTGTGTCAAACTCATATCCGGTGTCACGTTCCTCAACCAAGGAGTGAAGGAAGCGCTGAGTTCTAAATCATTTTCAGCAAACGCCAATTTAGAGGGATTCCAGTATATAGCATTCGCATCTGGAGAAACCGCCACGCCAGCGTCACCCATACCTCCCGCTCTAGCGTCTGGAGAAATCAGTAGAACAGGAAAAGCTGTGGTGATCGTGTTCAACTGATCCCCCACACAATCTTGTCCTGCAATGAGCGAAGTACATCTAAAGAATTGAGCTTGAGTGTTCAATGAAACGTTCAGCATTACAATGGTCAGGATCAACCAAATCTGATTTATACAACACGTTCCAATAAATCTCATCTTCAAAATAGACCTAAGAAAAGTTGATACTTGAGGACTTTGTGCGGGTTAATTCATCGAGCTCAATAATTCACGGTGGGTGAATCCAAAGGCTTCAGGAAATAGGAACGGTCTGGCTAGATCGTTATTGCATGATCAGTCTTTATACAGGCTAACAACAGCTTGTGCATTAACCCCTTCCTCACGGCCCACATAACCCATTTTCTCATTGGTGGTGGCCTTTATGGATACGGCGTCTTGAGGCAGTTCCATGATCTCCCCGATCACTTGCATCATGGCGGGTATATGCGGAGCGATCTTCGGTTTCTCCAGACATAAGGCACAATCGACGTTGCCTGCTCGGTAGCCTTTCGCTTTGATCAGCGCCATGACATGCCGTAGCAAGTTTTTACTATCAGCACCTTTCCACTTATCCTCTGTATCTGGAAAATGTTTGCCGATATCACCTAGCGCAGCAGCTCCTAGTAAGGCATCACAGATAGCATGGAGAACTACATCAGCATCAGAATGACCAACGGCTCCTTTGGTATGTGGGATTTTAACGCCACCTAGCCACAGGTCGTAGCCTTCAGCCAATTGGTGCACATCGAACCCAATACCAACCCGAAAGGTCATGAACCAGGCTCTGTCTCCTTATTACCTTGATTCTTGTTGAAATCGAATGAAATCGTGAAACGCAATGTGTTCGCAAGCGGCGAGCGCTGCGTATTTGCGATGAGGTAGGAGAAGTCAATACCTAAGATATTGTACTTCAGGCCAGCTCCAATGGTCACATACTTACGATTGCCCTTTGTGAAGTGCTCCCAGAAATAACCTGCACGAAATGCAAACTGATCAGCGTACCAGTACTCAAAGCCGCTACCAAAGTTTATCTCTCGAAGTTCTTCGCGCAACACACTTCCTCCTTCGATAATGGTATTGCCGTTATCATCAAAAGTGACCGCACCAGGCGCATCGCTGAACGAGCCGAAGATGCCAGAGGCAATTCCTACGTCTGGATCCACCCCATTAGCGATAACGAAGTCTCCTGTATTGGGGTCAATGACCGGTTGGTCATTCTCATCCAATTGAAAAACCGGAGGTGTCGGGACAAGTAGCTTATTCGCGTCAATCGCGATCGTGATCTTGTTGAACTTATCAAACTCATAGGTAAGCGCCGGGCCAATACGCATGTTGATCGGTATAAAATCCCGCTCAGAGGTCTCCGTGTAAGAGATCTTTGCTCCAATGTTGGAAAAGTTCGCTCCAAAGGCGAAAGTCGCATCGCGGTCTCCCAGCACAAGGTCTTTGTTCTGATAGAAGAAAGAAACATCTGCAGCAACGGATTGTCCAGGTTTGGAATCTGCCCCTTGTACGCTAATACCACCTGTTAGATTACTATTGATGTAACGAACTGCGATACCACCGCTGAACTTATCGCTGAATTGCTGCGCGTACGCCAAATCAACCGCAAATTCGGTAGGTTGAAACTCCCGAATGGTCTGCCCATTCTGATCGGTAAATGTGATGTTACCTAGGTTGAAATACCGCAACGAACCGCCAATGGCACTTCGCTTGTTGGCTGAGCGCTTATAACCAGCCAGGTATGCTAAGCTCATATCTGGCACCAAATTCCGCAACCAAGGAGAGAATGAAATGCTGAATTCTGACTCATTCTCAGCAAATGCCAGTTTAGACGGATTCCAGTGAATAGAATTGGCATCTGGTGAAACGGCTACTCCTGCATCTCCCATACCTCCCGCTCTAGAATCCGGAGAGATCATCAAAAAGGGAACAGCAGTGGTAATGGTATTCAGCCGATCGCCACACTCTTGTCCAGCGATTATGGATGCGCAATCTGTTGATACTTGAGCATTGGTGAACAACGGGGCGCTTAACGCCGCGATGGTCAGGATCTGCAAGGTGTTTGTGGTCCTAGACCTCATGAAAGACTTCATTTTCAACGGGTGCCAAATATAAGATGCTATTAGGCAGCTTTGTCAGTGTTAATTCAAGATCACCAGTTTCTCCAACTGCTCGGCTTTCTCCCCTTCTGGAGTGATCACATTCAGCCTGTATACGTAAACTCCTCGCGCAAGTTTATCTCCATACTCATCTCTTCCATCCCAAGTAATCGGATCAGAACGAAAACCGCTAGTATTGACGCGCTCTCCGAGGGTTTTAACCAATCTGCCTGAAACCGAGAAGATCTGTACTTGTACATCGAGGAAAGAACAAGATTTATTGTGTTCAAAGAAGAAATCTGTTCGGGTAGTGAACGGATTCGGGTAATTCAACACATGAGCTAATGCGAGTTCAGCTGTTTCCGCCACGATAAAGTCGGTTATTGCCTTGGAGCTATTATTCTGAATATCCCAAGCCTTCAGTTCGATCGTGTGTTCTCCTGGCTCTAAATCTTCCAGGCGATACCGCACAACACCACTCTGATAGGTATCCAGATCGGCTTCATAAAAATCATTGAGAATGATACTGGCATCTGTATTACCATCCAATGTTGCCTTCAGATCGTGTCCAATACTGTTGCCTAGCGTGTTAATACCATTGCGATCGAATAATTCAGCGATCACGGTGGGCTCCTCACTGGTCAACCCACCTGGAACGAAGTTCTCATCATTCATGAACAGGTTGATGGTCGGGCCATCATTATCAGCCACGGCATTCGGGTCAGATCCTCCTACGGTCAAACTAGCATCAAAACCGTGGGCATTGGTTTGCTCGCTTTCCGCGTAATAGGCAATTCGTCCGGGGCCGAATTGGAACGCGATATCCTTAGGTACGACGAATTCAAAAGAGAAGGCGCCATTGGTAACGGTAGCTTGTCCTCGGTAGATTACGTTCTTCCAAGTACTGAAATTAAACGGGTTACCACCATCGTTGGTAAGCGTGCTAATGTTTTTACGCTTATCGAACACAGTAGGAACGACCACACCATTGAAATCGTTCAACTGCACCCCATTCGCATCGGCTACGATGCCTTCTACTCGAACAACCGATAGGGCCTGAAGTGTATCACTCGCTACACCTGCTGTATCCGTAACTTGAGTGGTTAGTACTTGATGTAAGGGTTGTGCCAGCTGAAGTGACGGATCACCCAACAGGCAGAAGTTCATGTGATTCAAGTTATTGGGATTAGCATCTGCAATAGCCGCCTTGGTCTCGCGGTAGATATCGCCCATGGTAAAAGGCCTGCCTTCATCATCGAACTTACGGAATGCATGGTCGTAGAAGAAGTTGCTAAGCGCAAAATTCGAACTTGAATAGGCTAAACGCGTAGTGGTCATAAGCCCTATACCTCCCCCATCTGGGTTGAGCAAAACGAATTCTCCAGCAGAGGTTCGCGCAGGATCATCCCACCGGGTGAATTCACAAGTCGCGGTCATGAACAAGGGCATGTAATCTCGGTTGGTCCAGCCAAGGATCGTACTCACATCCAAGAAACGTTCATGCCCCCAACCAACTTCACCACCGTGGCCCACGTAATTAACTACAAGAAGTCCTTTTTCAACCTGATTTTTCAGCTCCGCAGTAGCTTCGGGGTACCTTTCTCCTCCTGGCGTGCTGATCTGCTGGTATGCATCCATAAAGATGCGATCCACGATGTAGGACGTGTGCTCTGCTTCTACCCGACTCGCTAAGGTCTCACTCTGCGACATATGCACAGCTCCTTCAAATCCATCACCTTCTTGATCATCTGATACGAAGAGCACCCGGTTACGCCAATCTTTTACGCCAGCAGCCGCTGCGGCTTCGCATTCTGCAGGTGTTCCACCCACAAGCTTTAATTCGTCATAACGCAAGATCTTATCTACCATGTTACGCGCCTGAATAGTGGTGTGCGCAGGAAGACGACCTATACCTATATCCACGATATCTCCCGTGGATTCTCCTTCCGTATCATCCAAGAACCCATAATAATCTTCTGAGCAATAGGAAGCCGAAAGATTGAAAGAGTTTGCCGTTTGGTAGGTAGGTATGAAAGACTGATTCGAAGTACTTGTAGAGCGGTTATTGAAAGACCCGTCTCCGAACAACAAGAGGTACCGTGGCAACAAGGCAGGGTCTGTTCCCGCTCGATCGTAAAACATCTTCATCAATTTCTTGATCGCCGTAGCATCACGTGTTCCTGAAGAATACTCATTGTAGACTTGTTGCGGTGTTGCCATCAGCACGGTTAAGCCCTGAGCCTCTCTTGCATCCTTTAAGCGTTCTGCTTCAGACCAAAAGTCAGGATGTACGACCATGACCAAGTCAATTGGGGAAGGCGTGGCATGGATATCTTGATTCGCTACTGCGCCTATTGCAGTGGGCTCCAAGTATCCAGCATTTCTGAACGCGATGAATTCACGCAGGCTGTCAATTCCCAATGTAAAAGTCTTCTCTCCTCCATTATCAACGAAAGGAATATTACCTGCCGCCGTTGGGTCAGTGATCTCCCATATCCGGTATACCGAGGTTGCATCCAATAACTTGAAGTCTCCAACATTACCTGTGCCGATCGACTTCAGATCCCTAAAACTGAGTTGATCACCGACAAACCGAAGTCCTCTTCGCGCATTAATGCGCAGGTAGTTGGTCCATGCTAAGGAAGTAACCGGGTTGTGTTTATTAAATGACAAGTTGATCTGCAAGGAACTAGGTACTCCTGTAAATCCAAAGCTTTGGTGGGCAGGTGTGCCGAATGCACTAATGAAGGAATCGGGCACCCCGCTTACACTAAAGCTTGTGTTCAACGGCCCTGCAGTTACATCAAAACTACTGGCATTACTAGGTCCGATCGTTCTACTGAAGACATCTATCTCTAGATAGACCGAATCTGACGGTGCGACGTGTGGAACATTGAATTGGTAGTTATACTCCGTGATCACATCAAAATTGTCTCCATAGAACTCCCGGCCGCTCTTGATCAGGTTAACGTTGTCCCGCTCAAAGAACTGACGATCATCAAAGGCTTCAACCGTATGCGTAGCTCCAGCTGTGCTTAATGCTACATCAGTGATCCGTGCGGCAGCCTCCACGCCAATACCAACAAAATAGCTGGCCGAATCAGAGAATGCATGCTTGGTATGAACGAATCCATTCCCCCCTCTGTCCCAGCGGTGTGGTCCACTAGCGTAGAATAGGATGCGATCACCTGCATCAAAACTGCCATCGCCCCCGTCTTCAACGAGAATATTGTTGAGGTACAGGTCAGAATCATAGGGTGTACTATTTTGGTATGACAACTGCCCGTAATGATTTCCGTAAATATTGATATCGCTTGAAGCTAGGCCATTTACATCAACTCCCAATGAGGAAAGGAACGCTTGGTCGATCACATATACCCCGTCAGTAGCTACCGAGAACCTGTACCAATCGCCACTTTGTAATTTAGAATTGGCAGGAAAACCTCTTTGCCCCGACGATCCTGTGGGCCCTCTGCCCAAAATCGGGTCAACTTCATAACTGAATGAGACCAGTTTTTCAATTTGCCCAGTGCTTGGATTTCTGCGGTAAGGGTAAATCTTCACCTGAGCTATCGGTTTTTTGCGATACCACCCCAAATCCTTCTTGATCTCGACATCTGGACCCAACTCTCCGAGTCCCTTCAGGTTTACAATTTCAGCTTGAGATAAGGCAGCGTAGGTTCCATTCGAAATAATGACATCAAAATCGACCACATTACCGCTTAGTGTCACATTTTCAGCGAAATAGGGCAGTTGGTCACGTCCAGCATCTAAGCGGGCTCCTTTGAACGTGATTGGAGTGGTATTCCCCCTACTTTTCACCTGACTTGAAGTGGTTACCCCCCAGTCCAAGGAATGGCGTTGTAATTGTTGCGCCTCTAGGGAAATATACGCTATCACAGCGAGGAGAAAGGTTACTGATCTTACAGTTGTCATATTATAACGATGAACAGGTTTTCAACAAGGTTGGCTAAAGTTAGTACCTTCGGCCTTCGTTCAATAAGAACACAGCACCAACGACAATGTTGTGTGACTTATTGCCGTTAACATAAAGAACCGAATCGAAGTTTTTACGTATAATTAAGGGCATTATTGTGTGCCAAGAGATGAGAAGAACGATGAAACGGACTGTGGTTGGATTTACGGTGGCCATTTTTATTGCATTAGGGTGTTCTGAAGAGGTGAAAGCCCAGGATCCACAATTCACCCAATTCTATGCAAATCCCCTTTATTTGAACCCTGCATTTGCTGGGACAGCTCGTTGTCCTCGTGTGGTTCTTAATTATCGTAATCAATGGCCTGCCCTCTCGGGCACCTTTGAAACATTCAGTGCTTCTTTTGACCAACATATAGAAGGTATCGGTGGAGGTGTTGGTTTGTTGGTCACCCATGATCAGGCGGGCAAAGGAACACTTAACACAACGAATATCAGCGGTATTTACAGCTACCAGCAAACGATTTCCAGCAGTTTTTCCATGAAATTCGGCTTTCAGGCCACTTATTTCCAGAAATCGCTAGACTGGAGCAAGTTAACCTTTGGCGATATGATCGATCCGCGTCGGGGGTTTATCTACAATACGAACGATGTTCAGCGCGGAGGAAGTGTGAGTAACGCCGACTTCTCAGCAGGAATTCTGGGCTATTCAGATATCTTTTTTGTCGGTTTTGCCGTTAACCACCTTAGCGAACCAAATGAATCCCTTATTGTGGGCACCAGTCAATTACCAATGAAACTAACCGCACATGCCGGAGCGGCCATTCCTCTAGGAACAAGAGGGCGCTATGGAGATGCGAAAACACGTTTGAGCCCAAATGTGCTTTACCAGCAGCAGGCTGAGTTTCGCCAGTTCAATATTGGTATGTACATTGACCACGGACCGATAACAGCAGGCGTATGGTTCCGGGAAGGGGATTCATTCATCGCGTTGTTCGGTTTCCAAACGGACAAGTACAAGTTTGGATATAGTTATGACCTAACGACATCACAGCTTACCACGTCTACGGCTGGTTCGCATGAATTGTCGTTACAAGTGCAATTAAAGTGTAAACGCAAGAGACGTAGATTCAAGCCAGTTGCTTGTCCTACATTCTAAACTCTCAACAACATGGACCTCGTAAGGAAGATCGGAATATTCGTCCTAGGTGCAGCGGTGCTGACATCATGTAAGTTCGAGCGCAGCTCAGCTACTGGATGGAACTTCAATGACTCTAAGAATGGTGGCTTCGAAAAGGCCGGATTCGCGGAGCAAGAAACTGGCCCTGGACTCATTTTGGTGGAAGGTGGTACGTTCACCATGGGCCGGGTAACAGATGACCTCACGCATGAATGGAACGGTATTCCTAAAAATGTAACGGTCAGCTCATTCTATATAGATGAAACAGAAGTAACCAATTTCAATTGGTTAGAGTACCTCTACTGGTTAGACCGTGTGTATGCGGTTGATTACCCCGAGATCTACAAAAAAGCATTGCCAGATAGCTTGGTATGGAGAAGCAAGTTGGCTTACAATGAGCCTTACGTAGATTACTATCTACGACACCCCGCTTACAGAGATTACCCTGTGGTAGGTGTGAACTGGCTACAGGCCAACGATTTTTGTGCATGGAGAACAGACCGCGTGAATGAGCTGATCCTCATTCGAGAAGGCCTGTTTGAGCACTATCCGAATCAGGTTAACGAAGACCATTTCAGCACGGATTCGTACCTAGCCGGACAATATGAAAGTGGTAAGCGTATAGATGGAGTAAGTGACTTCAACCCAAACAAGGATACACGTAACATCCGCATGGAAGATGGACTATTGCTTCCTCGTTACAGACTCCCAACGGAGGCAGAGTGGGAATTCGCGGCATTCGGTTTGATCGGTAATACTGTTGACGAGCGTGTCGTTGAGCGTCGTATCTACCCTTGGAACGGACACTGGGTGCGTTATGATAGTCGTAAGAAAGGCGGTGCGTTCTATGGTGATTTCCGTGGTAACTTCATGCGAGGTAAGGGAGATTACATGGGTGTGGCTGGCAGCCATAATGATAATGCCGATGTTACGGCACCAGTATTCTCGTACTGGCCAAACGACTACGGTCTATATAACATGGCGGGCAACGTCAGCGAGTGGGTAATGGATGTTTACCGTCCGCTTTCCCCAGAAGACAAAGATGATTTCCGTCCATTCCGTGGAAATGTGTTCCAAACAAAAGTCTTGAATAGTGATGGAGCCATTGAAGAGAAGCACGACATCGTAGTGTACGATGTTGAGGGTATCAAGTATTACGTGACCCAGTTCCAAAAGAAAATGCAGGGACGTGCTACTCCAGAGGAGGGTGAATTGATCGACAAGTTGGTTTCAGATGTTGACGAGGCGGTTGAATTGAAGAACACCCGTAAAGATGACCAAGCCAATCAGCGTATTCAAGATGCAGTTGACTACATCAAGAGCCAAGACTTAGACATTTCGCCGAAATTATTGAGCGGTATCTCTGATTATCAAGATGATGAACCTGGCTCATTGAGATGGAGGAACGTTTCCGTTGAAGAGAACATTGATCGCAGGAACTACCGAGATAGCGACAACATTGATTACCTCGATGGAGATAACCAGTCAAGTATTCACTTTGAGGACCCAACCTACGAAGGCAATGCTATGTATGATTGGGGTAAAACGACCTTGGTCAACGACCACGCCCGCGTATTCAAGGGAGCTTCGTGGGCTGATCGCATTTACTGGGCAAACCCATCTACACGTAGATTCTTAGATGAACGCCAGAGCACTGCTACCATTGGTTTCCGCTGTGCAATGACACGTGTTGGCAGCCCTACCGGACTTGGCGGCATTGGTAAGCGTAAAACGAACTAAGTTCAATCTAGAACAAATCGTATTTTAAACCCCAACACCCGTGTTGGGGTTTTTATTTGAATGGACATTTCTACACTACACCAAGCCTTCCTCTCGTCAACCGGTATATGCACGGACACCCGAAAAGTTGAAGCAGGCAAATTGTTCCTTGCCCTTAAAGGGCCGAATTTCAACGCGAATAAATTTGCCGCACAGGCGTTAGAAGGAGGATGCTCATTCGCGGTAGTTGACGAGGTTGAATTTGTCGTTGAAGCTGACGACCGTTATATCCTAGTGGATGATGGCCTACGAGCCTTGCAAACATTAGCGAATTACCACCGAAAACAATTTCCAGAACTTACCGTGCTTGGTATTACAGGTACCAACGGAAAGACCACCACGAAAGAGCTGATTCACGCTGTACTGGACACGAGCCACGAAGTCTTGGCCACTAAAGGAAATTTAAACAATCACATTGGCGTGCCACTCACCTTGCTCGAATTGAATGATTCGCATCGCATTGCCGTTATAGAAATGGGTGCTAACAAACCGGGCGATATCAAGGAACTTTGCGACATAGCTGAACCCGATTTGGGACTCATTACCAATATTGGTCAAGCGCATTTAGAAGGTTTTGGAGGATTTGAAGGTGTACTCAAAACTAAAACTGAGCTATACGAACATATACGCTCACGAGCGGGCAGCATATTCCTCAATGCTGCGGATCCGGTCTTATGCAAAGCTGCCAGCGGCATTGCGCAACAGACCTATGGCATCGGTGCCGGAGAAGTAAATGGTAAACGAACTTCCAGCGATCAATTTCTGGCATTCACTTGGAACAATTCAAGTCAGATCACAACTAAACTGTTCGGTGAACACAACCTCATCAATGCACTAGCCGCGATCTGCATTGGCCAGCACTTTGGCACAGATGCCGATAAAATGGCGAACGCGTTAGCGAGCTACGCGCCGAGCAATAACCGCAGCCAATGGCAACAAACGGCTAAGAACTCGCTGATCATGGATGCGTATAATGCCAATCCAACTAGCGTTAACGCCGCCGTTGAAAGTCTGGCCAATCTAAAAAGCGACCAGGAGAAATTGGTGATCTTAGGAGATATGTTCGAAATGGGAGATTCCAGTGAAGAAGCTCACCTAAGCGTGGTGAATGGCTTGATCGAAAAATCGTTGAACGCCATCTTGATCGGTCCTGATTATAAAAAAGCCGCGCAAGGTTTTCTAGCATTCGAGAGCACTGCTGCTGCGATCCAACATATCAAAGCGAACCCGATCACCAACAAGTGCATACTCGTTAAGGGCTCACGCGGAATGAAACTGGAAGAATTGTACGAACTGCTTTGATCAGCCCTTCAATACGCCTCGGCTGATCACGATTCGCTGCACCTCGCTCGTACCCTCATAGATCTGTGTGATCTTCGCATCACGCATTAAGCGCTCCACGTGGTATTCTTTCACAAATCCGTATCCACCATGTACTTGAACCGCTTCAACCGTGGTGCGCATAGCTGTTTCTGAAGAGAACAACTTTGCCATAGAACTTGCTTGTGCGTAGTCTAAGTGTTGATCCTTCAACCAAGCTGCCTTCAGGCACAACAAACGAGAACACTCAATTTCTGTGGCCATATCTGCTAATTTGAACGCAATAGCTTGATGCTGGCTGATCTCTTTGCCAAATGCCTTTCGCTCCTTCGAATAAGCTGTTGCTAACTCAAAAGCACCAGATGCAATACCCAATGCTTGAGCTGCAATCCCAATTCGTCCGCCAGCAAGGGTCTTCATCGCGAATTTGAAACCGAAGCCATCCTCTCCAATACGATTTTCCTTAGGCACTTTTACGTCTTGGAACATTAAGGTGTGCGTATCAGAACCGCGAATACCCAGCTTGTCTTCTTTGGCTCCGATAACGAAACCTTCCATTCCTTTCTCCACGATCAGGCAATTGATCCCCTTATGGCCTTTTTCTGCATCGGTTTGGGCCATCACCAAATAGGTAGATGCCGAATTTCCATTTGTGATCCAATTCTTCGTTCCATTCAACAAATAATGGTCACCCATATCCACTGCCGTGGTACGTTGCGAAGTGGCGTCTGAACCTGCTTCGGGTTCACTCAAGCAAAAAGCACCGATCTGCTCTCCCTTCGCCAAAGGCACCAAATACTTCTGCTTTTGTTCCTCGTTCGCGAACTCTTCCAAGCCCCAGCAAACAAGCGAGTTGTTGACACTCATCACAACGGAACAGCTAGCATCGACCTTGCTGATCTCCTCCATGGCCAACACATAGGAGATGGTATCCATGCCTCCCCCTCCATACTTCGGGTCAACCATCATTCCAAGAAAACCAAGTTCGCCAAGTTGCTTGATTTCCTCCGCGGGAAATCGTTGTTCGCGGTCCCGCTCGATCACTCCGGGTTTTAGCACGTTTTGAGCAAAATCACGGGCTGCATCGCGCACCGCGATATGTTCTTCAGATAATTCAAATTGCATGGTTCAGACGTATTCAATTTCCTCAACAAGGGCGGCAAAGTTAGTATATAACTTCACGCCCATTCGGCATGGCTTATCCTACGTTCCAAAGCAGTTTTCACGTAATCGGTTGCATGAGTGGTAGCTCCCTTGATGGGTTGGATCTTGCACTCTGCCGTTTCGAACAACACGACCAGGTTTGGTCTTTTGAATGTTTGGAAAGCGATACCATTTCTTACAACACAGCATTTGCCACAAGGTTCATTCATGCTATGGCCGGTACGGCCCTTGAACTAGCCCAATTAGATAAGGACCTAGGCACATTCATTGGCAAAAGCGCTGCTCAATTGGCTTCAGGTAAGCAGGTAGATCTAGTCGCGTCGCACGGCCATACGATATTCCACAAGCCAGAAGAGCGCTTAACCACCCAGATCGGCAGTGGCGCCGAGATATCGGCGACATCGGGCTTAACGACCGTATGTGATTTCAGAACAGTAGACGTTGCCCTAGGCGGTCAAGGAGCTCCGCTTGTTCCGGTTGGAGAAACTTACCTATTCCCTGATTATGACGCATTTCTGAACCTTGGCGGTATAGCTAACATTAGCCTTCACGGTGAGCGCATTGTCGGCTATGATGTGTGCATTTGCAACCAATTACTGAACAGCCTTGCGCAAGAGCTGCAACTAGATTATGATCCCGAAGGTGAAACCGCTCGATCGGGCTCAG
>CAZPEQ010000032.1:0-12568 GCA_964585605.1 uncultured Weeksellaceae bacterium
CATCGCTGAAGATAATTTGCTGAATGCACAGGTGATCGTTGCTTTTCTAAATCGCCTCGGTCATTCATCCAAAGTGACAGTTAACGGTTTGGAAGCGATACGAGCACTCAAGGAGGAAGATTTCGACGCAGTACTTATGGATATTGAAATGCCTGAAATGGATGGTCTCGATGCTACCAAGGCAATTCGTAGCGGTAAAAAAGATGTCAGAGATCCGCATCAATAAATACTTAAGCGAAGCAGGTTACTGCTCACGCCGCGGTGCCGACAAATTGATAGAAGCAGGTCGCGTTACGATCAATGGAAAAGTGCCTGAGATCGGTACGAAAGTGAGCAAAGGCGATGTGGTTGCCGTAGATGGAAAGTCCATTAAATTGAATGAAACAAAACCGGTCTACATCGCATTCAATAAGCCCGTTGGTATTGTTTGTACGACAGACACGCGCGTGGAACGCAACAACATCATCGACTACATTAAGTACCCCACCCGCATCTTTCCCATTGGACGCCTAGATAAGCCAAGCGAAGGGCTGATCTTCTTGACCAATGATGGTGACATCGTCAATAAGATCTTACGTGCACGGAACAACCATGAAAAGGAATACATCGTTACGGTGGACAAGCCGATCGACCACCGATTCATTCGCAAGATGTCGAATGGTGTACCTATTCTAGATACCGTAACGCGCAAATGCGAAGTAGAGCAGCTTGGTAAGAATAAGTTCCGGATCGTATTAACGCAAGGTCTGAACAGACAGATCAGGCGTATGTGTGAGCACCTCGGTTATGATGTGATCGCGCTAAGGCGCATCCGCATCATGAACGTGAACTTGGATGTTCCTGTTGGCGAATGGCGTGATCTGACTGCACGGGAACTAGCGGAGATCAACACGATGACATCAGATTCAGTCAAAGGCATAGACTAATCCATCCCTGCTATTTATCCTGTTTCCTGATTCTTTCGAGGTAACAAATTGATCGTGAGTAACGTATCACCGTATGAGTTGATCGTGAAAAAATGAATTTACAGCGTATTGCCTACTTATGTGGGTGTCTGATTTTTGCATTTTCAGTAAGCTACAATTGCCAAGCAGCTGTGGTGAATGGATATGCCTCTGTTACCTCCATCACAGGTCGCACGTTATCAATCGGTTCGGTCGATGAATCAGAAGATTCTTTTGAAGTAGGAGAACAGCTTATCATCATGCAAATGCAGGACCAAGTGATCGGTTCGACAGCAGACGATGCTTCTTTTGGTTCATTGGGTGCTATTCGGTCCGCAGGGTTATACGAGATCAGAACTATTGCTTCTATTATAGAAACTGCCGGGTTACCTACCTCCATAGTATTGGAGGAAAGTCTGATCAATTCATATAGGGTAAGTGGAAATTCTACTATCCAAGTGATCACATTTCCGGAATTAGGGAGCCCTGATCACGAAACAACGGATGACATTACCGGGATTCAGTGGAATGGGTCATACGGCGGCGTTGTCGCATTTCAGGTAGCAGGCACACTTACGATCGCCCACAACATTTCCGCGACAAGCATAGGGTTCCGTGGTGCTATCAGAAATACAGGGAGCTCCGTTGGCTGTTCTGGTGGCAGCAACTTTAGAACAGTGTCATCTGATGATTTTGCAGATAAGGGTGAAGGGATCTATAAATCCACGAATGCGATGTACGCAGCTGGGCAAGCTCCTATACTGAACGGCGGTGGCGGTGGTAACAGCCACAATGCTGGTGGCGGTGGTGGTGGTAACTTCTCTGCTGGAGGGGAAGGAGGAGAAGGGTTTCCTATTTGTAGCCCCAGTGGAGGAGGGTTTGGAGGAATTGACCTAAGTAGTTCAATCAACGTAAACCGCGTTTTTATGGGCGGTGGTGGCGGTTCTGGAGAAGGAAATAATAATGGAGCCTTACCCGGCGGAAATGGTGGTGGCATCATTTTGATCAAAGCACTTCATGTTCGAACTACAGGAAATTGTGGCTCACGAACGATCGAAGCCGATGGGATGTCTGTAGCTAACAACATGTTAAATGATGGCAATAGCGGCGGCGGCGGCGGCGGATCCATCGTATTCGATGTTCCATCTTGGAACATAAGTCCAACCTGTCCATTGAGCATCAATGCAAGTGGAGGCAAAGGTGGCGACGTCGGAGATCCAGCTTATCATGGTGGTGGTGGTGGTGGTGGAATCGGTACAATTATCTTTTCAACGCCCCAACCTACAGAAAATGTCACCATAATGAATATGCCTGGAAGAGGGGGGCTTAATTGTACCGCATGTTCTTCAGCAGATCCTGGTTCAGGAACGAACAATGCTGGGGTCATAACTGAATCAACCGGCCCGTTACCTATTGAATTGATCCAGTTCGAAGTAAGACCTAAAACAGCTCAAAATGCCGTACAGGTGGATTGGACAACTGCAACAGAGACCAACAACGACTTTTTCACACTAGAACGCTCGCTTAATGCCCACGAATGGACATCCATACACACCCACCCCGGCGCTGGAAATTCCCTGACCTCGATCCAATATCATTTTCTTGATAAGAAGCCCCATTTAGGTGTATCGTATTACCGACTAAAACAAACCGATTTTGACGGTCAATTCACTTATAGTCCTATCCGTGCCATTGATCTTCAAACTGGAATAGCTGAGACCTTGCTACTTTATCCCAATCCCACTACAGGAAAGATCCGTTTAGCAGGAAGCACAGCTCCACGTTCTTCGGTACAGGTATATACAGCGATCGGCCAAGAAGTCACCGAAAATGTCGTCTTGAGTCAAGAAACCGATGGTACGATATACATGGATTTAAGCCGTCTTCCTCCTGGTACGTACGTGGTCAAGGCCGATCAAGCTATTGCCCGTGTGAACAAGCGCAATTAGCCGCCTCTCACTTGTAGTGCTGAAAATCCGATGGAGACGTTTCTCCTTCCCGTATTTTTGATACAAAATGTATCAAACCGTCTTATCAAAAATACCAAGGGGTTGGAGCTAACGGGAATTGTTGACCGATCAATCTCCTTCGTTGATATAGCGACCCAAGGCTTCTTGATCGGTATCATGAAATGAACAGAGATCCATTACATGTTCGTGAGTTAAGGTCCTTTGATATACCGAATATCTGCGATTATTGGTTAAGAGCAGATCCTGAGTTCTTACAAAACATGGGTGTTGACCTCAAGAAGCTTCCCACGGAGCAACAATTGAGCACAATGCTGACCCAAGCCATTGAGCTTCCTTATGAAGAAAAGCCCTCCTACGCAACGATCTGGTGTGTTGATGGCAAAGCCGTAGGACATTGCAACGTAACGGACATTCAGTTCGGCAAGGAAGCCTTGATGCACCTGCATATGTGGAAGGGTACAACAAGAAGAAAAGGCATGGGAGCAGCATTACTGAAACGTTCCGTACCGTTCTTCTTTACCCATTTGCAATTGAAACAGCTCATATCGGAACCCTATGTCTTGAACGAAGCACCTAACAGAACTCTCCCCAAGGCAGGGTTCGTATTTGAAAAGGAGTACGTGACCACCCCAGGATCATTGAGTTTTGAGCAAGGTGTTAAACGTTGGGTCTTGAAAAGGCCAGTGAGCGCATGAGGCAATACCAAGCGCAACGCATATTCATCGCTTTGATCTGGCTTGTTAATGGCTTGGTGTGCAAGATCCTGAATTTGGTACCTAGGCATCAAGAGATCGTCGCTTCGATCCTAGGCGTTGATCATGCTCCACTGCTTACGAAGTTAATCGGGGTATCTGAGGTATGCATGACCGTGTGGATCCTTGCCGGATTGTCGCGCAAATTAAATGTTATAACCCAACTCGTTGTGATCGCGGTAATGAACGCGCTTGAATTCTTCTTGGTGCCCGAACTGTTGTTATGGGGAAAGTTCAACAGTGTTTTCGCTGCTTTGCTGATCGCCTTTATCTATTACAACGAGTTTATCTTACACCCCAAACTTACTGCCTCTCATGGGAATTAAGGATCATCCATTTGCTGTGGAAGCGTTCTTCGAACGCTCCTTAGTCCTTACTTACGCTGTTCCCTTATCTCAATTGCAAAAATTAGTCCCCGCCACCTTAGAGCTCGACACACTCAATGATGAATTCGGTTTCGTTGCAGCGGCTTTAGTCCAAACGAAACGCCTTCGTCCTAAAGGCTTCCCAAAGTTTTTAGGGAATGATTTTTTCTTGATCGGTTACCGTGTATTCGTTCGTTACACCAATACAGCAGGGAAACGATTAAGAGGTTTGTACATACTTGGTTCACAGACCGACAGCAAACGAATGGAGTTAGCGGGTAACTTCTTCACGCGTTACAATTATTCAACAACGCAAATAACAAGCGAGTACAATGACCAATACGAGATCATCTCATCCGAGTCATCTGGTTTTCGGGTTAAGATCGACCTGACTGTTACTGACATTCCCTTGCCCAATGGGTCTCCATTCATTGATTGGAAAGAAGCGCGGCGATTCGCTGGCCCCCTTCCCTTCACCTTCACGGTTAACGAAGAACAACAGGAGATCTTGATCATTGAAGGAGTTCGAAGCAACTGGCAACCCAAACCAACAAAAGTGCTAGACCACCATTTCCAGTTCATTCAAGAACTGAACCTCCAGGACGTCACCTTAGCAAACGCCTTTGCTGTCCGCAATATCCCTTACTGGTGGAAGCGCGGTAAGAAAGAGACCCTGAGCAAATGAGAGGCCCCTTTCAAGGCGTTAGCAACATCGTTCGATTCAACTGGCATTTCTACTTGACCGTTGGCATTCTAGTGTTAGCCTTATCGCTTTCATCCTATTGGCTCCCTCGGGAATACATACACTATACATCTTCCCTCGCTTTTGCGATAGGCATCATCACGCTTACATCTCTTCTGATTTCTTTTCTGATCTACGACCATAGTGATCTCTACAAATTGCCTTGGTTAGATAGAAAAAGAGAGCTCGGAACCACTGTAACCGTTAACGCTGGTTTCGATGAAACCACGTCCATCATTCGCAAGGAATTTCCAAGGGCCGTTGTTACGGTACTTGATTTCTATGACCCTGCAAAACATACCGAAATGTCAATCAAACGGGCACGTGTAGCATACCCGCCAGAAGAAGGAAGCATTTCGATCACCACAGAACATATCCCATTCGGGGATGGGCATTTTGACACAGCCTTAGCGATCCTATCTGCGCACGAGATCCGAGACGATTCCGAACGTGTACGATTCTTCTTAGAATTGAATAGGGTATTGCAACCCGATGGAAGGGCCTTTGTAACAGAGCACCTTCGCGACCTTCCGAACTTCCTTGCTTATACCGTTGGATTTTTTCACTTCTTCTCTACTCAGGCGTGGAAAGACACCTTCCATAACGCTGGCTTCCAAGTCGTGGGAAAAGTGAAAACAACTTGGTATATCACTACTTTCGAGTTACAGAAGGATGGAGCTGCATCTTAGGATAGTTGGTGTAATGCTGGTGGTATTGGCTTTGATACACGCGATCTTTCCCCGCTACCTGAAATGGAAGACCGAGCTCGTTCCACTTAGCTTAATGAATCAACAATTACTGAAGGTTCACACCTTCTTCATTGCCTTGATGGTTCTGCTTATGGGACTTCTCTGCTTGAGTTCTGCCGATCAACTGGCAAACACAGCTTTAGGAAAGAAAATATCTTTGGGTTTAGCAACCTTTTGGGGGATAAGACTACTGATTCAATTCTTTGGTTATTCGCCCAAACTTTGGAAGGGGAAACCCTTCGAAACTTTCGTGCATATTCTCTTCTCGTTGTTCTGGATATACTTCACCTTAGTTTTCTTCCAGGTAGGTATAACCTAGCTCCTATCAACTTCATCGAGCGCCAGCCCCGACTTGCCATAAAAAAGGGCCTCTAGAAACGCTCTAGAAGCCCTTATTCGGAACACGGAGTCATTAGAATCAACCTTGATTCATTGTGACTCTGCCTCGTACGTCAGATCATGATCAATCCCCCATTACCTTATCTCGAATGGTTTTCCAACCGAAAATGCCATAAGCGGGACAATAACTGACAAATCCAGTGATAATGAAAATTGCGGCGACCACACCTAAAATCACCGCGAGTTGACCACTAATTATTCCTTGCCAGTATAATATTCCAATGACCGCCCCAAGAAACATGCGTATGAAACGATCACCGGTACTCATGTTCTTCTTTAGCATGTTGTGTAGTTTTTTCTGTTTATTGTTTACGTTTCACTGAAGCGTTATATCACTTTTTCACAACCAATTTGGAGCTTGTTCTTCCTAGACTATTTTCTAGCACAACATTGTAGATGCTTGAAAGCCCCCTTCATTGGTCTGGGGTTTCGGTAGTTGGATCAGAATTTCTATCACCGAAACTACCTCAGTTGAATTCCAGAAACGGTGACTGAAGTCACACAAGGATTCTAATACATGAATTCGTGATTGACAAGCGTCTACTTACAGGTCTTCAAGTGTAAGTTTTCCTCTACCTATCGACACCTTCCCTTCCACTTCAAAAGCTTTCAACAACCTAGAAACGACTTCCCGAGCAGTTCCCAGATCTTCAGCGATCTTCTTGTGCGTTAATTGTAATTCATTCGTTCCGAGCGCCTGTGCTCTTTGGCGCAGATAGCTCTTTAATCGATCATCAATACGATCATATACAACCGAATTAAACCCATCCAGCAAATTAAGAAAACGCTTGCGACACATTGTCGTTACGAACTCATTCCAAGAATGATATAAGGTATACCAGCGAACGACCATTTCTGCAGGCACAACAAGTATCTCCGCGTCTTCCTCTACGACAGCCTTTACTTTACTCTTTTCATTATTAAAACAAGCTGTGAAGGACATGATACAGCTTTCTCCTGGTTCTATATAGTACATCAGCATATCATGCTCTTCCCCCTCTTGCTGCACTTTCACCAGTCCATTTAACACAAGTGGCAAAACCTTAACGTACACGTTTTTCTTGAGAATGACTTCACCTTCAGATACGGAGACGATCTGCGTTTTACTTGCCATCTCCGCTAACAATTCCGCTTCTTCAAAAATTGGAAAGTGTTTTTTTATCAGGTCTTGCATAGCCGCGGCAAGTTACATTATCAGAATAAGTTCAACGCGCTGGGCTTACTTGCGGAATCCTAGCATCGGATCTTCTGTATTGACATGAACCTTTCTTGTTCAACCGTGTACGGTAGCACAAAACAAATCAGATGCTACGCTTACTCTTGATCACGATCTTCTTCTCAACATGCAGTCTTGGCGTTTTCGCCCAAACGCTAGGCAACTTGATGTACAATTCTAACCAACGTGTGTTCGTTGAACAACGCCATAACATTCCCAAGGCAGCGCTACCCACCAATACACTTGCCATTGAAGTGAACGCCATGATGAATGTCGAAGCAGACAGCTACCTCGCTATTTTTCATTTGGTGCAACTTGGCCAAAGTGCCGAAGAAGCAGATTCGATAATAAGCGGTCGTATAGATCGTTTAGAAAAGCGATTGATCAAAGCGGGCATTGTCACACAAAAAGACTTCTTTCCTGATATGCTCTCATTCGTTCCTGTCTATGATATTGACACCGTCAAGAAAATATTCACGCGAGAATACATCGAGCGCCCTGTTGGATTTGAGATCCAAAAGAACCTCCATATCAAATTCCGCGACGCTAGAGTCCTTGATCGTATTGTTAGCGAAGCGGTACGAGAGCAGATCTACGACTTGATCAAGGTAGAATACTTCGTTGCTGACCAACAAGAGATCTACGCACAACTACGTGCCAAAGCGCAAGAGTTGATGAAGGAAAAAGTGGACAATTACGAAGCCTTGGGCATGGTATTAGAAGGTAGCCATATTCGTGGCGCAGAACAAACAGGTGCGATCTTCCCATTAGAGCGCTACCAGACCTACCGCTCCAATGCACAGGTAAGTTTGGCCTCTCGCATGAAAGGAAAAGGCAAGCATAAAAAAGACATTCGGCGTCCTACGACCTTGTACTACAACAAGATCGCCTACTCTCAATTCGACATTGTCGAAAATGCATCCATTACAGAACCTCCGGTTCAGTACACTTACAACATCACCCTACACCTAGAGCTACCACCTAAGAAACCTGTTGAAGTACCGAAGGAAGTTGTTACCGAAGAAGTAAAGAAGTACATCTGGTTAAGCGAAGGCGAGGTCAAGCAGATCAACCTTCCCTGAACCGCGCATGAAACCGCAGTTTTGCGGCATGGAACTCGGTCGTACACAAATACTTGTCGCTTCTCACTATACCAAGGACGGTTATTACCTCGTGGATGCAGAGAAAAACGAGGTTCTGTTACCCGAACGACACGTGCCTGAAGACCTCGATAAAGGTGATGAGATAGAAGTATTCTTGTACAAGGACAGTCAAAACCGATGGATCGCCACGGTACAAGAATGCTTGATAGAAGTGAATACATCTGCCCTGCTGCGCATAGGGAATGTCAACGATATTGGCGCCTTTGCGGAGATTGGGATAGACAAACAACTACTTATTCCTTACAGCGAGCAACGTGAAGATTTAGAGACCGGTGATGAAGTGATAGTGTATTGCTATGAAGACCGAACAACAGAACGATTGGTAGGTAGCACAAAACTGCAAAAGCACTTAAACAATGCGCAGGTCGACTACGCTCCGATGGATGAAGTTTCGGTGATGGGCTGGTACCATTCTGATCTGGGGTTTAATGTCGTAGTGGACGGAATGAACATTGGATTGATCCATGAAAGCGATCTTCTTGGCACCTTCAAGCACGGTGAGGTAAAACGGGGTTACGTTGCCAAACAACGTAGTGATCGAAAATTGGACATTGTGCTGCGAAAGCCTGGATTCGCGAACATAGCCCCGGAAGGTCAAAAAATATTAACCCTGCTTGAAAAGGAAAATGGCTTCCTTCCTTATACGGATAAATCGGATCCCGATACAATCCGAAAAGTATTCGACATGAGTAAGAAAACGTTCAAGAAGGCCGTTGGTGGTTTGTATCGCGAGCGTGTAATCTTGATCGAGCCAGACGGAATTAAGAAGATCTAACAACTCTTCTTTTTTTGTTATGATTCCGTGATAGGAATGCAACAATCAACCACCATCTTTGTAAGGTAAATTCGAACGAAATGAGCGTTAGATCACTTAGCATATTCACCGTACTGCTCTTTGCATGTACCGCGGCATCAACTGTTGACCATACCGAGCTACCGGTATTCTCTGAAGAAGAATTAGCCGGATCAGAAACAGCGTACTTCGCATCGGGATGTTTCTGGTGTGTTGAGGCCATCTTTGAATCAGTACGTGGTGTGAAAGAGGTTGAAAGTGGTTATGCCGGAGGGCATACGGACAATCCTACTTACCAAAGTATTGGAACGGGACGGACCGGTCATGCTGAGGCGGTAAAGGTCTATTACGACCCCGATGTCATCAGCTTCGATGACCTATTGACGGTTTTTTTCGACTCGCACGACCCAACAACGGTTAACGGTCAAAGGCCCGACTTTGGCAGCCAGTACCGTTCGGTAGCATTCTATGAGAATGCCGATGAGAAAGCCAAGATCGAGGCGTACATGAAAAAGCTAACGGACTCCAAAATGTATAGCAAGCCTTTAGCTACAGAAGTAGCACCCCTCGAAAAGTTCTTCATTGCAGAAGATTACCATCAGAATTACGAGCGCTTGCACCCGGATAATTCCTATGTGCGCAACGTAAGTATCCCCAGATTAAAAAGATTTCAGGCTAAGCATCCTGAATTATTGAAGTAAGCAGTGCAGTTTTGGTTTTAGTAGGTTCAAAAAAGCCGCTCCTGAAGGAGCGGCTTTTTGAATCATTAATGGTCCTATCAACGTTCAGGTAAAAATCCAGAGCCAATGTGCTTATCCAAAAATTTGTCCATCGCCTCGTAGAACTCAAAACGGTTCTCTTCATTCCGGAATCCATGGCCTTCATCCTGTTTAACCATGTACTGTACCTCAACTCCGCGTTCTTTCATCGCGGCAACTACTTGATCACTTTCGTCTATGTTAACACGAGGGTCTGTTGCACCCTGCGCAATGAATAATGGGCATTTCACCTTATCCATATGGAAAACAGGTGAAGCAGCACGCATCAACTCTTGATCCTTTTCGGGATTACCTACCATCTCATACATCATGTCTAAGAATGGTGCCCAATATGGCGGTATCGATTTCATGAAAGTAAAAAGGTTACTAACGCCAACGTAATCGATCGCACAAGCATAGAGATCCGGCGTAAATGTGATACCCGCAAGAGTAGCATAGCCACCGTAACTCGCACCATAAATGGCGATACGATCAGGATCCGCAATACCTTCTTTGATCAACCAATTGACACCATCGGTAATATCATCTTGCATCGTAAGGCCCCACTGCTTGAAACTAGCCTCCCAGTGCTTTCTCCCAAAACCGGTACTTCCACGAAAGTTCATCTGTAAAACCGCATAGCCACGATTCGCGAGCATTTGCACCTCAGGATTAAAGCCCCAGCTATCACGAGCCCAAGGACCACCATGGGGATTAACAACCACCGGTAGGTTCTTCCCATTGCTGCCATTCGGCAAAGTCAGATAACCGTGAATAGTCAAACCATCACGACTCGTGTATTGAATTGGTTTCATCAAAGACAATTCATCTTCCTTCAACCAATCGTAAGGCGTAGCCAACTTCTCTACTTTATCCGCAACCGCATCGTAGTAATAGTAGACACCTGGCATGCGGTCGTTACCTGCCCAAACAACCATTTTGGTCTCGTCTTCATCTTCACCATAGATCGCAAACTCATAGCCTTTGAACTTAACGGCCATCTTTGCGTACATCTCCTCTGTTGGCCCATCTAAGAATTTTCGTTCTTGCTTAACTCCTTCATAGGTGGCCATAGTCAAGACTTTACGCTTCTTGCTGTACGCCAACCCTCCTGCATCAAAATCGGCGTTCTCAAAAATAGTTCGAACCTCTTCCCTATCGTTGATACTGTACTCCACGATCGCAACTTTATCTCGGCCTATGTTACTAGATGCATAAACATTCTCGTTCTTGAAATCGAACATTTGCACGCCAAAGCTCTGTCTGAAGTCCGTGGTCAAGAACGCTTCAAAAGGATCATTGGAACTTGCTCTGTGATAATGCGTTACATTGATTCCGTCTGTCTTAGAGGCAAGTCGAATCACTCCATTGTGATCAGTAGTCCAGCTTTCGAAGTTCTCATCATTATCCACAAGAGAAGTCAACTCTCCTGTTTCAACGTTCACCAAATACGGATCGAACACTTGCGGGTTCCGCTGATTCATCTGAATCATGACCGACTTTTCCATCCCGTCAATGCCTTGCATCACGTCCAAAATGCCGGCACGCACATTCTCTTCTGGCGTCAATGTTCTTTTTTCTGAACCATCGATCTTCACACTGAAGAGGATAAAGTTCTCATCGCCATTCACATCATGGGTATAAAGAATTCGATCCGCTTTCCAAACATACCCGCCAACGTCGCGCACGAGTTCCTTGGTTATCTGGGTAACCTTATTGGTCTTGATATTCTTGACAAAAACATTCATACGGCCCTCATAAGGTGCCCGATAGCTGATGTATTCGCCATTCGGTGAAACACGAAATGAAACTTGCGTTGGATTTCGGAAAAAATCCTTTACTGAGATCTTTTTCATACCTACCTGGTCTGGTGTTACAGGTGTTGTTGGAGTAAGCTGCGCAACTGCTCCAAAGGCAATGCCCGATGAAACGAGCAGCGCGGTTAATTTAGTTATCATCGAAATCTGCATTTAGGAGTTCTCCTGCAAAGATGCTTGATACAGGCTAAGAAATGGATCCAAATGTACAAAGCGTGCGCTCACGGGATAAATACAGGGCAATTACTGATGAACGGTTTGCGGCTCAGCCGTCTTCCGTCTCTGCCTCTTCATTTTTTTCATTTCCTTCTTGGAGAGGGTCCGTTCAGGCAGCACCTGTGTCTGTTCGCCAAGGGAGTCGAGATCCAAAATGACGTCTTCTTTGGGAAGTCCATCGTAAATAGCTTCTTGAATCTTCGTTCGAATGTCCATGCGGATCAGCTTCTTATTCTCAGCAGTCGGATAAACGCGGTTGCTCAAGAAAATATAAACGAGGTCGTTCTCCGGGTCGGCCCACGCCAGTGTTCCGGTGAACCCGCTATGGCCAAAACTCCCTAAGGGAATGCCGAAAAACGTTGGGCCTCCTTCTCCGTGTCGGAAAGGTTTGTCAAAGCCCATTCCTCTTCTATTTTCCTTTTTCTCCCCAGTGCAATACTGACATTTGGTGAATTCCTGGATCACCTCCTCGCTCAACAGGCGGTTTCCCCCATATGTTCCTCCATTCAATAACATTTGCATAATCGCGGCTAGGTCTTCCGTATTGCCGAATAAGCCGGCATGCCCCCCTACCCCGCCAAGCATAGCTGCACCGGGGTCATGAACGGTTCCTTGTATTAAGCGTTCGCGCCAAACGGCATCATACTCGGTAGGTATGATCAGGTTCTTCTCAGCCCAGTTCAA
>CAZPEQ010000033.1:0-11971 GCA_964585605.1 uncultured Weeksellaceae bacterium
AAACAACTGTGATCCCACCTTATCTATAACAATTACAGACCCGCCAATACTGAGCGTTTCAACATCAAGTGTGGGTGCTACGTGTGGCAATTGCGATGGGTCGGTGAGCGCGACCGCTATGGGGGGCTCGGGCACATTGAGCTTTTCTTGGACGGATCAGAACAATATGAATGTGGGTACAGGGATGAGCGTGTCAAACCTGTGCGCAGGGTTGTACACATTGGAAGTAACAGACTCTTTAGCTTGTGTAGTAAGTCAAACGGTGGCTGTTACCGATACCGATGGCGAAGTGATCACGACGTCAAGCACGCCGCCAACTTGCGCAAATACCTGTGATGGGATTGCATCTGTATCCTACATGTGCGGTAATGCACCGTGCACGGTTGAATGGTTTGATGATGCAGGTGTGAGTATTGGACAATTCACGGACGACGCGGTTGGCCTTTGTGCAGGAACGTACTTTGTTCAAGTAACCAACTCGATCGGTTGCGTTACGATCGGGTCGGCAGTTGTTGCGCCACCTGTATTCGGTACAGTTCAAACCAGTTCTACACCGACCACTTGCTTTGGCCTTTGCGATGGCATCGCTACCGCCACTGTTGTTGGAGGTGTGGGTCCGTTCACGTATTTGTGGTCACCTGTTCCTCCTACGGGTCAAGGAACACCAACAGCGTCAGACCTGTGTGTGGGCAACTATGATGTTACCATTACAGATGGAAATGGCTGCGATACCACCGTTTCAATTCTTGTTACAGGCCCTGATCAACTAATCGTGAACAGTGTGGTAATTGATGCGACCTGTAATGGTGTTTGTGACGGAAGTATTTTGCTTACCCCGAGTGGTGGCACCGTACCCTACAGTTATAGCTGGTCGCCTATTCCTCCTAACGGACAAGGAAACAATGAAGCAACACAGCTTTGTGCAGGCAATTATGATGTAACCGTTACAGACTTCAACGGATGTGACACCACCTTGAGTTTCACCATTACGGAACCTGCCCCGATCGGTATCCAGTTGACGGCTACGGATAGCATAACTTGTTATGGAGATTGTATCGGCGTTGCAAGCGTTTCGCTTACAGGGGGCGTGTTACCGTTAAGTGCTATTTGGACAGATAGTTTGGGAACTGTGATCGCAGTTGACACGCTAGATGTAGGCCAACTGTGCGCAGGTACCTACTTGTTCAGCGTTACGGATGCAACGGGTTGTACAAACGATACTTCGTTCACGATAACGCAAGGAGCCCCTATTATTTCGGGACTTGTATTCACAAGTGCGGGATGCAATATGACATGCGACGCATATGCAACAATTAGCCCGAGTGGTGGCGATGGCGGGCCTTTTACGGTTACGTGGAATCCTCCGCCACCATTTATCGGCGTTGACTCCGTTGCTCAGCTTTGCCCTGGTATATGGGAGGTCAACTTGGAGGACGCGTCCGGGTGTGATACGACTATCACGTTTACGGTCATCTCTGCAATTCCGATCACGACCACTTCCACCGCCACTAATATTTCATGCAATGGGGTTTGCGATGGCGAAGTGAGTTTGAATGTGATGGGCGGTACAGGTGTGTTTGATTACCAATGGACCCCAATGCCGCCTGTTGGCCAAGGCACCCCGAACGTTTCTGGACTTTGCCCAGATACCTATAACGTGTTGGTTAGTGATAGTTTGGGCTGCGATACGATGTTGACTTTTGTGATCACCGAACCGGATTCGCTCGTGGTTATTCTTGATCAGGTAACCAGCCCAACGTGCAGCACGGTGAACGACGGGCTTATCGTAGTTGATGTGATCGGTGGTTCTGCGCCATACGTCTATCAATGGAGCGGGCCGAATGGGTTTATCGCGTTCTCTGATTCAATCCCTCAACTACTCCCAGGGCAGTATGACCTGCTTGTTCTCGACGATGCGAATTGTCAAACGGTATTTACGATCACCCTTGACCCGATCATCGAGGTGATCGCCGATGCCGGGTCAGATTCAACGATTTGTACATCAGGTGCGCTCGTGCTACTTGATGGATCAGTAAGCACGGGAGCAAATACCTTTAGTTGGACTGATCTAAATGGCACTTCATTGGGTAGTAACGATTCACTTTGGGTGACCATTGATATGCCGGGTACTGTCGGCTTCATCTTAACCGTTTCCGACGGCGGTCAATGCATGGATGCAGATACCGTGTTGTTTACGGGCTTGCCTGCACCAATTGTTGATGCGGGGGTTGACCAAACGATTTACGATCCTGATAATCTAGTGACTTTAGGGGGTAACCCAACTTCACCACTAGGCACTTCTGTGGTCTGGGCCCCGGACTCGCTGTTGGATAACCCGAATAGTAACAACCCCATATTCACACCAGGCGAGTCAACTTGGTTCATTGTACAAGCAACGGATACGAACGGTTGCGTTGGCGTGGACTCCGTGTTTATTGAAGTGTTCCCAGAAGTTGGTGTTCCAACCGGCTTTAGCCCGAATGGTGATGGGCGCAATGATATCTGGGAGTTGGACTTGACGATATTATTCCCGCAGTTGGAGGTAGAGATTTACAGTAGGTGGGGAGAACTGTTGTTCAGTAGCATTGGTTATACCGTGCCGTGGGATGGTCGGTATGAAGGAGATGATCTGCCAGTAGGTACTTATTACTATGTGATCGAGTTAAACGATCCGCTGTTCCCTGAACCCTTAACTGGTCCGGTTACACTAATTCGCTAATGCTAAGGAGAATGAAATATGCGACCATCCTCTGCTTTATACTGGCAGTATGCGGGGCGAATGCACAGCAGCTTCCGCAATTAACGCAGTACCAGTTCAATGATTACGTGATCAATCCGGCAGTGGCTGGCTCGCGGCCGTTCTTTGAGTTTCGATCAGCGCATCGCTACCAATGGATCGGTATTAACGACGCACCTCGAACCTTCTTTTTTAGCGCTTCAACGCCTGTTAGTTCCAATATGGGTGTTGGCGGATACCTGTTTACGGATGTTGTTGGTCCTTCCCGGCGTGCTGGTTTTCAATTGTCCTATGCCTATCACCTGAAACTAACCGAGCAGTTGAAATTAGGTTTCGCTTTAAGCGGCGGATTATTGCAATATGAGATTGATGGTGCAAAGGTCACTTTTCATGATCCAGGAGATCCTGTTCTGGACGATCAGCTTCGAAGAGATCTGGTGCCCGATGTGAAATTTGGACTCTATCTATACTCGGACGATTTTTGGTTTGGCGCAAGCGCACCGCAGTTGGCACAAAATCAGTTGCAGTGGCTGGTGCAAGAAAACGGCACTTTCAGTACGCTGGAAGACCATTATTACGCCACGGCAGGGTACAAGTATGACATCAATGACAATTGGCGTTTGACACCTTCGGTATTGGTCAAGTACGTTCAGCCTGTTCCTGTTAAGGTAGATGCATCGTTATTGGTAACGTTCAGGCAAGCTTTTTGGATCGGTGGTTCCTGGCGTTCAGATGATGCTATTGCAGCAATGCTAGGCTTTGAACTGAACGATTCGTTTCAGTTCGGGTACTCCTTTGATATGACTACCTCTAACTTGGAGAATTACACAACCGGCACCCATGAAGTGACCCTCGGCATTCGAATTTCTAAGAAGCACGTTGTCAAGGAGAAAGATGCCTCTGAGAAGAAGAAAAAGCGTAAGAAAGAGGTGTCGCCGCCAAATTCGACCGCTAATTGAGCAACGTTCGCATGATTGTTGCGTCTTAATCGTAGACGAGTGTGTTTAATATGCGATTTTCACTGGTACATGAATCGCGACGTTAAGCCCTCATAATAATTGCGTTAAGCCCCTCAGAAGGGCTAAATTTGTCAGTTCCTTGCCCCTAGAATATTGAGCGCACATCGCTACATAGCTCTTGTTGGAAATAAGCGCCGATTTTTTGTGATCGGTTTCGCTCTCTTGTTGGGCTGCATAAACGTGGAGGGTCAGCTATTCACAATTACCAACGGTACGGTGAATACATGCTCAGGTTTATTCTACGATTCGGGCGGCCCAGTGGGCAACTATGGCGATAATGAGAACTTTATCTACACGATATGCCCAGATGCGGGTAGTGGATCAGGTGATAGTACCATGCTAGAGTTCAATACATGGTCTGTTCAACCAGGTGGGGCGGATGAGCTGAACATATACGACGGGGATGATACCTCGGCTCCATTGCTGGCGACCGGTAATGGTACAAATACATTAGCGGGTCAACTTTTCGTAGCCACGCCAACTAACCCCACGGGTTGCTTGACTTTTGAATGGACCACGAACGCTTCTGGAACTGCTCCTGGCTGGGAAGCCACACTGCTTGGCGGGCCTAATGCAGGACAGGATGCCGTGATAAGCACCTGCACGGATCAAAGCTCCCTTGACCTGTTCGCCCAGTTAGGAGGCACTCCAGATCCTGGAGGTACTTGGCGGGATCCTTCAAATAATTTACATAGCAACATTTTCAACCCCGCGGTAGACCCGGGTGGCATGTGGACCTATACAGTTGCTGGCAGTATCGGGTGTAATGATGCAACTGCAACGGTTTCTATCACATTAGCCACAGCGCCGAATGCAGGAACAGGAGTTGCCGTTGATTATTGTGAGACCGATCCTGCTGTTAATCTATTTACGTTGTTAGGCGGTAGCCCGGATCCCGGAGGGGTGTGGACAGGCCCTAACGGTGCGCATAATGGCATTTTGAATCCGGGTACCGACGTTTCAGGATTGTATACCTACACTGTCATGGGAACGCCACCTTGTTCAGACAGTCAGGCGCAGGTGGATGTTACCATTCTGATGGCGCCTGATGCAGGTACTGGTGGTGCATTGACCGTTTGTTCCGATGATGCGCCTTTCAGTTTGTTTGACCTGATAGGTGGAAATCCTGATATTGGTGGAGTCTGGCTGGATCCGAATAATGTTCCGCACCCTGTTACCTACTCACCGGGTGTTTCCGTGCCGGGTAACTACACTTATCTGCTTGTTGCACAGGCCCCATGTGTAGACGCTTCATCTATTGTTTCAATAACAGAGAATCAAGCACCTGACGCAGGTATCAGTGATGTGTTTGCTATTTGTTCTGATGACACACCGTTTAGTTTGTTATCTCAATTGGGTGGCACGCCAGATGCGACAGGAATTTGGAGCCTGAACGGAAGTCAAGTGCCTGCTATGTTTGATCCGTCTTCGGATCCGGGAGGTCTTTATACATACACGGTAGCAGCAGCAGCCCCATGTGTCAATGCCGTGTCTACATTGGACATAACCGTTAATCCATTCACTGACGCGGGTACCACTTCTTCCACAAATGTTTGTTCGAACGATGCAAGCTTTCAATTGATCGGAATCCTTGGAGGAACACCTCAATTGACCGGCACTTGGCAAGACCCGAATGGCGACCCGCATTCAGGAACCTTTACTCCTGGAGCAAGCATTGGAGGTGATTATACGTATACGGTAGAAGGTATTGCGCCATGTGTTGATGATGTGGCGATAGTTACGGTGAATCAAACGGTAGCGCCCAACGCAGGAAACAACGAGTCGATCGTTATTTGCAGTGATGAACCAAGTTTCAACCTATTCGATGCATTGGGAGGAAGTCCTGACGTTTTGGGTGGAACATGGGAAGATCCCAATGGCGATCCCTATAACGATCCGTTTGACCCTGCTGCCGATGTTTCTGGAGTTTATACTTACACGGTTGCTGGTCAAGGCCCTTGTTCAGATGATATGGCCACGGTTTCCGTGATCATTAATCAAGCTCCTAACGCTGGAACGACTGCGACAATTGATGTTTGTTCTGATGAAACCTCCTTTGACCTGATTACGATCTTAGGAGGAACGCCTGACATGACGGGGAATTGGGAAGACCCCAACGGAGACCCCTTCTCTGGGATTTTTGATCCGTTGAATAGTGCCCCTGGAGTGTATACCTACACGGTACTCGGCATAGTTCCTTGTGTTGATGCTATTGCAAGCGTAACGGTCGGGGTCACAACCGCACCTGAAGCAGGACTTAACAACAACCTAGTTGTATGTAGCGATGATCCGATCGTACCGCTGTTTAATGTTTTGGCAGGTACGCCTGATAATGGCGGGCAATGGTTCCGACCTAATGGGAACCCGTTTAATGGCAACTACAACCCGGCATCGAATACAGGAGGTTTATACACCTACGTGGTTGAAGGAACAGGTCCGTGTGAAAACGATACCGCAACGGTTCAGATAATAAGAAATCTGGCGCCAAGAGCAGGTACCGATGGTACCATTACCGTATGTAGTACGCAGGGGCAATTCAGCTTGCGAAGTGTTCTAGGAGGCAATCCCATGAATTCAGGAACATGGACAGATCCGAACGGAGTTCCTGTGCCAAGCGGGAATTTTGTACCTGGTTTGAATGTGCCTGGTTTTTACACCTACGTGGTTCCGGGCGTTGCACCGTGTGTGAATGACTCTTCCCTAGTCGAAGTGATCGTGAACACAGCTTCAGATGCAGGTAATAGTGTCAATATTTCAATTTGTGGAAATGATGAACCGTTCAACCTGTTCGATCAATTGCAAGGCACTCCCGATGCTGGTGGCACATGGGACTTGAATGGCGCGCCGCACAGTGTGATCTACGACCCGACTGTTGATGGTACAGGTGTTTATACCTACACGGTGTTAGGGCTGAACCCTTGTGTTGACAAAACAGCTTCTGTCATTGTGCTTGAGGTAGCGCCAGTGAATGGGGGCATGAATACGATGATCGATGTATGCGAATCTGATCCGCCGATCGTCTTGTTTGGCCAGTTGACAGGAAACCCTGACCTAGGAGGAACGTGGGTGGGGCCGGGTGGTAGCCCCTTTGGTGGCGTATTCGACCCGCAATCAAACCTTGCTGGCGATTACGAATACACCGTTACAGGAACGGCACCTTGTTTAGATTCTACTGCAACGGTATCCGTAACCTTATTGCCAACACCGCTGTCGGGAACAAGCGGTTCGTTAAGTGTCTGTCCTGATATAGCGCAGGTCGATCTTTTCGCAGTGCTTAATGGGGTGTTCGACCTGGGGGGTAATTGGTCTGATGATGATAACACAGGACAATTGGCGGGTTCCATCTTCAGCCCCAATGGTCTTGCCATTGGTGATTACGATTTCACTTATACGGTTAATGGAAGTGGGACCTGTGCAAACCAGAGCACCGTGGTAACGGTGACCTTGGTAGGAGCACTGAATGCAGGCCAAAATTCAAATGCGTCGGTATGTGGAAGTGAGCAGAATTACTTGTTGCTGGATGGTTTGAATGGGTCACCGCAGTTGGGTGGCTTTTGGCAAGACGATGACAATACAAATGCGGTAACTGCAGGTACCTTGAATGCCTCTTCCTTACCGGGCGGCGTGTACCAATTCACTTATCTGTTGAATGGTACACAAGGTTGCGCAAGTGATTCTGCTATCCTTACGTTAACGGTCGTCGAAGAACCGCAACCAGGAGTTGACAACAACTTCGCTGTTTGTAGTTCATCTCCTCCGTTCATCTTGACGAATCAGCTTGCTGGTAATCCGGCGCTCAATGGGTTTTGGTTAGACCCGGCTATGACGCCTACCAGTAATGTGTACAACCCACAAGTTGATGCACCTGGTGTCTACACGTACGTGGTCCAAGGGTTCGGACCTTGTACAAGTGATAGTGCCCAATTGACCGTGATCGAGATCAATGCGGCGAACGCAGGGTCAACGGGTTCTATCTCGGTTTGTAGTAATGAAGGTGCGTTCAACTTACTGGATTCTGTGCAAGGGACTCCTGATGCTTCAGGTGTGTGGACAGACCCCAATGGAAATGTGCATTCGGGCACTTTCTTTCCGAGTACAGACATTCCAGGCCAATACGAATACACCGTTACGGGAACATTCCCATGTCCGAATGCGATTGCCGTTATAAATGTTCAGGTCACTGCTCCTCCAAGTGCAGGTCTATCCACTTCCGAAACCTTCTGTAGTGCGGATCCACCAGTGCTTTTACTTAGTTTTTTGTCTGCCGCTGATGTGAATGGTTTCTGGTTAGATCCTAGCGGCCTTCCGTTCATTGGTGTTTATACACCGGGAATTGATGCTGAAGGTATCTATTCATACATAGTATTAGGACAAGGCAATTGTATCAATGATACATCAACAGTCACGGTATTTGTGAACGATGCTACTAGTGCGGGAACAACAGTTACGGAAACAGTCTGTGAGAGTAGTGGTACAGTTGACCTGTTTTCGTTGTTAGGAGGTACACCTGCTGCGGGTGGCACCTGGAGCAACCCAATAGGTCAAACGCATAGTGGTCAGTTCATAGCTGCAACGGATCTTCCTGGGTCATATCAATATTTGATTCAAGGAGTTGCTCCTTGCCCTGCGGATTCGGCGCTGGTGAATATTTCTGTAGCTCCTCAACCTACAGCAGGTAACAGTACATTGATCTTTACATGTGATAATTCCACGGCATTCTCCATATTTGATGAGTTAGACGGCATGCCGAATACGGGTGGTTCTTGGATGGATCCAAACAGTGCACCGCACAGTGGGTTCTACATACCAGGCCTGTCACAACCAGGAACATATACCTACACGGTGCAGGGCAATGGGCTTTGTGCTGACGCAAGTGCCACCGTAACGATTGTAGAGAATGCGTTTTTAGATGCAGGCTTCTCTAATGTGACGAATGTTTGCGAGACTGATGGTTCGTTTGACCTGTTTTTGGAACTAGGAGGAACCCCGGACCTGGGCGGTACCTGGATCGATCCCAACGGTGCTATGCACTCGGGAACGTTCGTGCCGAATACAGATATACCGGGTGATTATCAATACACGCATATGGGCATGATGCCTTGCCTGAGCGATAGTGCGGTCATAACGATCAATGTGGATACCGTGCCAAACGCTGGGGTCGGAGGCATTGTAAATGTTTGTGATGACGATAATCCATTCGCAATGATCTCCAGGTTAACAGGAGATCCAGACTTTACGGGATCTTGGATGGGGCCCGCGCCGCAGAATCCCTTGAGCAATGGTATTTATGACCCAGGTACCACCGCGCCAGGTACATACACGTATACGGTACCTCAAAATACGTCCTGTCCGGAAGCGACAAGTCAAATCACCATTACGGAAAACAACGCACCTAATGCAGGATGCGAGACTGTACGACTGCTATGCAGTGCGGACGTTGGTGGTGGCGGAACGTTCAACCTGATCGATCAGCTGGATTGCGATCCGGATGCAGGGGGGTTCTGGCTCGACCCGAATGGTCTACCGCACAATGGTCAATTCATTTCTGGGGTCAGTGAAAATGGTATATACACGCATGTAGTTCCTGGCTTAGCGCCGTGTATTAACGATACGGCAACGTTGGACATCACTGTTACCATTGCGCCTGATGCAGGTATCAATGCCGCTCCTATTCTTTGCGAATCTGGCTCAATAGAACCGTTGATCGGTTTGCTTGATGGCACGCCTGATACAACTGGCTTTTGGTTTAACCCGGATAGCTTGTCCCATGGCCCCGTGTTCGACCCAAGTATGGATGATCCGGGTACGTACATTTACTTTCTTGCCGGAGACTTGCCTTGTGATGCGGTTACCTCAACAGTGCAGATCACGCTGGTAGATTCGGCAAATGCAGGTGAAGACGTGTTGCTCACCACCTGTACGAATGACAATGCCTTCGATCTGGATAATGGTCTGATCAATGCAGATCCTGGGGGAGTGTGGATAGACCAGTCCAATTCAGGTGCGCTTAGTGGCTCCATTGTAGATGGGACCTTGCTAGTACCAGACGTATATCCGTTCGCGTACGTGGCGCTGGGATCTGGCGGCGGATTATGCCCCAATGACACTGCGTTTATAGAATTGACGGTTGCTACCATTTTCGATGCAGGCGCCGATATCGCGAAAGTAGCTTGCGAGAGCCAAGGAACTATTGACTTGTTCCAGTGTTTAGGGCCAAATGCACAAACAGGTGGAACCTGGGTTGACTTTAACAGTACGAATTTTCCTGGTGTTAGTATCGGCCTGTTCGACCCTTCGATCATTTCACCTGGTTCGATCGTATCCTTTGGCTACGAGATCGCTGCTGCAGGGGGCTGTGCAGGGGATTCTGCCGTTGTGACGCTGCTTATTGAACCCGGCCCAAATGCAGGTAATAACTGTGCTACATCACGTTGTGAAACAGATATGCCATTCTCCCTATTCCAATGTTTAGGCAATCCTGATCAGGGAGGTGCATGGTTCTCCAGTACAGGTTTACCAAGACTTAACGATAGTATATTCCCCGCAATTGATACCAGTGACGTGTTCTTGTATATTGTTCCGGGTGTTGGCGATTGTCCGGCAGATACCGCGTTTCACGCGGTAACGATCTCACCTGCTGCCGATGCAGGTGATCTGTTCACGCAAATAATGGTTTGCGAGAATGACTTCCCCATTACAATGCTGGATAGTGTGGGAGGAACCCCAGACCCAGGCGGGGACTGGGCTCAAAATTGTATGATCCCCTTTGGAGATATATTCAACCCAAGTCAAGACCCACCTGGGCAGTACTGTTACGCAGTAATGGGCATTGGTGCTTGTCCTCCCGCTATATCAACTTTGGACATCATTGTAGATGTTGCATCAAATGCAGGTATGGATGGTGATTTGGAGATCTGTAGTTCCGATCCGCCCGTACTGCTTGTCTTGGAATTGTCAGGTGCAGATGAGGGAGGCACTTGGCTTGACCCGTTTATGGTGCCACACAGTGATACGCTGAATCCTGCTGTTGATAGTTCTGGTGTTTACCAATATGTGGTTCCTGGCGCTGGCGGTTGTGAAAACGACACCGCTGTGGTACTCGTAACGATTACGACAGCCCCCGATGCAGGTATCTCAGTAACTGTAGATACCTGTTCATTAATACCGAGCTTAAACCTGTTCGATTTACTTGGCGGAACACCCGATCCAGGAGGGAGTTGGTCGGGGCCTTTGGGCGTGCCGGTGAGTACTGATGGCACCTTCTTCGTGGCTAATTTCCCTGTTGGGGTCTACGATTTTGAGTATATCGTATTTGGCACTGGCCCGTGTGGTGACGCTTCAACTATGGTAACGGTTGACCTAACCACAGGTGCCAATGCTGGTGCGAACGGTGCGGTAAGTACCTGTAGTACATTAGGGACTTTGGATTTAAGTACCATAACAATAGGAGCTGACCCTGGCGGTACATGGGGGATGTTCACGGGAAACCCAGGCTGCCTGCAAGACTCTATTTTGAACTTGAATTGCCTCTTGCCAGATTCCGCCTATAGCCTCTTTTATGTGGTCACTGAACCGAGCTGTGGAATGGATACAGCGTTCATTGACTTAGATATTATTGAAGGCCCGGATGTAGGACAATCGGTTTCATTGAATGTCTGTGTAACAGATCCAGCGTTCAATATTTTCCCGCAATTGGGGGGTGATCCGGATACAAATGGTTTTTGGGTGGGGCCACTTGGTAATGTCGTTTCGCCAGTATACACGCCTGGAGTAAGTAAAGAAGGAGATTATTCTTATGTGGTAGCCCCACTTCCTCCTTGTCCACTCGATACGGCTGTGGTTACGATCATTGAAGATGAGTTGCCGAGCGCTGGGTTTGATCCGCCGCCTATAAACGGCTGTGAAGGAGAGTTCATTTCCGATCTCTTTGGCTGGTTGGGTACGACTGCGGACTCCGGGGGTACATGGTTCGATCTCGATAATTCAGGTAGCATTTCTTCTGATGGCATCTTCTCTTTTAATGGTGTTCCGGCCGGGCAATACGATTTTGAATACGTTGTTTCCAACATTGCTTGCGGGAGTGATTCCGGTTTGGTCACCGTTAATGTGATGCAACCGATCGAGATCGCCAACCTGACTTTTGATTGCGACATGGATGAATTCACATACACGGCATCGTTTGATATTCTCTTCGGAGATTCTTCAGATTATGCGG
>CAZPEQ010000034.1:0-11954 GCA_964585605.1 uncultured Weeksellaceae bacterium
CTGCATAATGGCATATGTTGTAGAAGCTGAAGTATGAGGTAACATCTTGTGTCTTTGGCAGGAGCTTTGAATAGGTAGATCGGGAGAGCGCCTGAATACCTCCCATGACCAAACCCACACAGGCCGCCAAAGCATAAAACGCATTCGCATAAACAACCAAATAGGCTCCAACAACGATAAACACCCAAGAAACGACTGCGATGATCAATGCCCGCAGGTTACCCAATTTCCGAGACAGCCAAGAAAAGCCGAAGGCACCTACGATAGCAACCAATTGGATGATCAAGATCGTTACGATCAAGTTTTCCGTCTGAAAAGCCACCTCATTACCGGCCTCATCAAAGGATCGGATTTCTTTCGCTGCAAAACTCCCCGCCATATACATGGTTGTTTGCACGCCCATGTTGTAGATAAAGAAGGCCAAGAGGTATCGTTTTAACCGCACCGTTCGCTTCACTTCCAAGAACACCTTGCGTACCTCACCATAACCTTTGGTTAGAATAGACTTATCGATTTTGCCCAGGGCCTGATCCTTTGGTAGTCGAATAAAGGTGTATTGCGCGAATAGAGCCCACCAAACGCCAACGCTCAAACACGATACTTGCGCCGCCAGCTTACCATTGATATCTCCATACCACTCCGGGAAAAGCAACATGGTCAAATTCCACAAGAGCAAGATCACGCTACCGATATAGCCCAACGCAAACCCTAAGGCTGAAATACGATCGTGTTCTTCCGCCTCTGCGATCTGTGGCAGATAGGCGTTGTAGAAAATATTCCCGCCACTCCATCCGATACAGGCGATCGTAATTCCAACAATACCAACCCATAAATGGTCACCGTCGAAAAAGTACAGCGCCGCACAAGCCAAAGCCCCCAGGTAACAGAAGAACTGCAAGAAGCGTTTTTTTGAACCTGAGTAATCGGCAATTCCAGCTAACAACGGGGCTATTAACAACACAACCAAAAACCCCGCAGCAATTGCGTAACTGTATAAAGAAGTATTAGCGATACCGTATTTATCCTGCACGAAGTCAGCAATTACTTCGCCTCCCGCATTTTTCTCGGAGGTTTCCCCCTCATAAAAAGCAGGAAAAATGGCGGAGGTAATGGTGAGTGAATAGGCCGAATTCGCCCAATCATAGAAAGCCCAACCCCTAATGACCTTACGATCACCCTTCTTCATGCTGCTCAAGGTAGTTGAAAATAAAAGTGGAGCGCATTGCGCTCCACTTTTAAAACTTTCACCTAACCGTGGAGTTACCTCAAGTTCACCTCTACCCGTCGGTTCTTGGCTTCTCCTACCTCACTTCCGGTCGTACTTACTGGTTTTTCAGAACCTTCCCCTTTGACTGTTATTCGGCTTCCATCTACCCCAGCATCGGTAAATACTTTCTTTAGGGCTTCTGCACGCCGCAGGTCTAATCCTTTAAGATCAGGGCGCACCTTCTTCTTTTCTTCTTCCGTAGCATCAATATGACCAACCAGTTCAATCTTCATAGAAGGGTTGTCTTTCATGATCGTTACCAACTCCCCAACGAATTTGTCCATGGAATTGTCTATGGGAGTCTGATAGCGCTTGAAATAAACATTGCTTCGCTCTAACTGAACATCGGGAGCTAACGCCTTATTCGCAGTAATACGCGTCCCGAAAATGATATCACTTTTTGTCTCGTCTATGGCATCACAATTACACCTTCCACTTGTACCTACCGGCACAACTGATACTTTATCAATAAAGTAATACGCATCAAAGGTCTGCGGCCTCGTCTCGTCTGCTGGTCGTTTCACTTTCTCAATGTCGGTACCTCCATTCTCTTTGAAATTCCCAATCGTGATGTAGCGTTCTAGGCCCTTGGCCACGTATGTATCGCATACTCCAACCCATGCGTCTAAATTGGTTTGGATCTTACCTGGAAGAGAAGGTACTTGTGCCTTATACTTCAAATTACCCTCTTTAGACGACTTTACCGGTAACTTCGAGATGTAGGTCGTTAACTGGTTAGCCCCGTACTTAGAAAGATCAGAAAGACTTACGTAGTATGTAATACAATACGCTTGCCCCTTCTTCATTTCGCTGGACAGTTTAACCGTTAGGTAAGTCCTAGGTTCTTTGTTCTGGTAACTGAACGCCCTGATTCCTGCATATGCAGAACCATCATAGGCGCCTTGATGACCAAAGGTATTTTTCGGCACGTTGACCGGTTCGTATGTGGTGTTCTCCGAAAATAGATCAGCGGCCTCCTCAATTGGGGATGCCCACGGAGCAGCAAGGGCTATTTGCCCAGGTTTTTTCAATTTCCCCTCCCAATCCTCAAAACTTCCATTGGGAACAAGATTCTGATCATCCTTGCTTTCTTCTTGAGCAGATATGCCTCCAATTCCCCAGACAAGAGCGAATACAAGGATCGTAATGTTTTTCATGTTGAGCTATTTGATTCAACGTCGCAAGCCATTGCGAAGAACGGCGAATTTAACGAAGTTCCGCTACAGGGCCAGATACTTGACCCATGTCTGGCAAACACTGTGCCTAAAAACAGAAAAGCGGGCCAAGCCCGCTTTTCAGAAATTCAAAGAGTTAATCGGCAATTACCCACCAATATTAAGCAAGTAAGCTATACGAAAACCAAGGTAACCGCTTGAGGACCCATCCGTTGTAATGATATTATAGCGCAGGCCGAAATCTAAGTTCTCCAACATATAACCTACTCCTGGAGCAAAACTTAAGTTTGTCTCAGTCACACTCCCTCCAGCACTGCCGAATGGTCCTAGGTCGATTACAGGAGTTGAGATAGTGATTGAGTGAATACCCACTTGTCCATGACCATAAAATCCAAGTTGACTTTCTGTGAAGTAATACTTACCGCCTACTTGAACAAGAAACAAGTTATAGCTATCGAAAAAATCAGAGAAATCGCTGTTCAATGAAGCGAACAGATACCCAGCTTGAGCTGTTATCCCAAGATTGTCTCCAACCGGTAGTTCAAAACCAACAGTCGGTCCTACCAACAGGCTGACTTGGTCTCCGAAATCACCAATAGGCAGACCAACGTCCGCACCGAAAGAAAGTTGATTGCTTTGAGCTGATGTGCTCAGGGCAAAAGTGATTGCCCCGCAGAAAAGTAAAATCTTTTTCATTTGTCGTGTTTATTTTTTTGTTCCGGCCTCTGCCTACAAGTTCCAGGCCAAAGACAAATGTAGCCCAATTATTGGATTGTAATAATCCTAATCGAGGTATTGTGATGAATGGCGCGCCTTAAGCCGTTTTGTATGGCCACCAGCTAGCTTCTTGATCAAATCAGGCTCTTTGCTCTAGTTTTAAGTGATTTAGGGCACTTCCGGCCTTGAACCAAGCGATTTGCTGCTCGTTGTAGGTATGAACGACCTCAATGATATCGCTTTCCCCATTCGCATGTTTTAATTCGAGCTGGATGTTCTTGCCAGGCGCGATCTCATGCAAATTCACCGTGTTAATCACGTCATCCTCTTGAATCTTGTCGTAATCGGCAGGATCGGCAAACGTGCACCCTAGTATGCCTTGTTTTTTCAAATTAGTTTCATGGATACGAGCAAAGGACTTAACCAACACAATACGAACCCCAAGATGCCTAGGCTGCATAGCCGCGTGCTCTCTGGATGAGCCCTCTCCGTAATTGGTATCTCCTACTACGATTGAACCTACTCGTTCAGCGCGATATGCCCGCTGTACATCTGGCACCGAGCCATACTCACCGGTGAGCTGATTCTTCACAGAGTCAGTTTTTTCATTGAAAAAGTTAGTTGCTCCAGTAAGTGTATTATTCGAAATGTTGTCCAAATGGCCACGGTAGCGTAACCAAGGGCCTGCCATACTGATGTGATCGGTCGTACACTTACCCTTCGCCTTGATCAACAGTCGCATTCCCTCTATATTTTCTCCATCCCAAGCAGGGAACGGCGTAAGCAGTTGCAAACGCTCGCTATCAGGATTCACAACGATCTGCACTTGAGAGCCATCTTCCGCAGGAGCCTTGAAACCAGGGTCTTTCACATCAAAACCATTCGGTGGCAACTCCCAGCCGGTTGGTTCGGCGAGCTTAACGGCCTCCCCTTGGTCATTGGTCAAGGTATCGGTTACTGGGTTGAACCCGAGATTACCTGAAATAGCTATAGCTGCAACCATTTCTGGAGAGGAAACGAATGCGTGTGTATTGGGATTACCATCGGCACGCTTGGAGAAGTTTCGGTTAAACGAGTGCACGATCGAGTTCTTCTCTTTCTTCTCTGCGCCAGCCCTAGCCCATTGGCCAATACAAGGGCCACAAGCATTGGTGAATATGGTAGCTCCTAGCTTGTCAAATGTCTCAATAAACCCATCCCGTTCAATGGTGAATCGTACTTGCTCTGAACCCGGGTTGATACCCAAATTTGCTTTTGCTTTAACTCCCTTAGATAGCGCATCTTCAACAATACTAGCGGCTCTAGAGATATCCTCGTAAGACGAATTTGTACAAGAACCAATAAGCGCCCACTCGATATCGGTCGGCCAATCGTTCTTTGCCGCCACGTCTTTCATCTCTGAAACGGGAGTGGCTAGATCAGGGGTGAATGGTCCATTCACATGCGGACTCAAGGTGTTCAGGTCTATTTCGATCACCTGGTCAAAATATTGGTCAGGATCGGCATAAACCTCAGGATCACCAGAAAGGTGCTCCTTCATATTGTCGGCTAAGTCAGCCACTTCTGCACGGCCCGTAGCCCGCAAGTAGCGTGACATGCTTTCATCGTATCCGAAGGTAGATGTGGTTGCCCCAATTTCGGCGCCCATATTGCATATCGTGCCCTTTCCTGTACAGGACAACGACGTGGCCCCGTCTCCAAAGTATTCGACAATAGCCCCTGTACCTCCTTTCACTGTTAGGATACCCGCAACTTTCAAAATCACGTCTTTCGCCGAAGTCCAACCGTTAAGCTTGCCGGTCAACTTAATTCCGATCAGCTTAGGGAATTTCAATTCCCAAGGCATGTTCGCCATCACATCAACGGCATCCGCTCCCCCAACACCGATCGCCACCATGCCGAGACCTCCAGCATTGACCGTATGAGAATCGGTTCCAATCATCATTCCCCCTGGGAAAGCATAATTCTCAAGCACCACCTGGTGAATGATTCCCGCACCGGGCTTCCAAAAGCCAATACCATATTTATTCGAAACGGATTCCAAGAAATTGAACACCTCGTTGTTCTTATTCAACGACTCCTGCAAGTCAGCTCCAGCACCTACTCGAGCTTGGATCAAATGATCACAATGCACGGTGGAAGGCACTGCGACTTTTGATTTCCCCGCTTGCATGAACTGCAACAAAGCCATTTGCGCCGTCGCATCCTGCATAGCTACCCGATCAGGGGCAAAATCCACATAGCTCTTACCTCGCTCAAAGCCGCCAGTAGCCGCTCCATCCCACAAGTGAGTATACAAGATCTTCTCGGAGAGGGTTAATGGTTTTCCAACGGTCTTTCTTGCGGCAGGAATGCGCTCATTGTAGCGAGCATAAACCGCTTTGATCATATCAAGATCGAACATACTGATGCAGGTTTGTAGTTAAACAGGAGTGCAAATTTAACGCTTATAGGCAACCGATCCATTACCGAAATCCTCCGGCGAAGGAAGTTCTTTGTAAAGAAAAAGGCCATACGGCCTTTTTCTAAATCGATGTAGAGAAGAATGGTTATTCCGCAACAACTTCAAATTCCAACGTGCGCTTCACGTCACGATGAAATTCTACTTCTGCTTCATACTTACCCGGCTCCTTGATAGCCTCACTCTTCATGTTGATGTTCTTACGATCAACGGTGAACCCCATTTCCTTCAGCGCGTCAGCTAGCATGATCGAATTGATCGATCCAAAAATCTTGCCTTGCTCGCCTACTTTGGCCTTAATCTGTGGCACTTTACCTTCTAGCTTTTGTGCCGCTTCCTGCGCCACCGTAAGCAACTTCTCAGCCTTGTGTGCTTGTTGTTTCAAGTTCTCGGCGATCACCTTCTTTATGGAGGCGGTTGCTAATTTGGCCATTCCCTGAGGAATCAGGAAATTTCGGGCATAACCGTCTTTAACAGTCACCATTTCATTGGCGTAGCCTACCCCTTTAATGTCTTGTGTTAGAATAACGTCCATGATTCTTTTAAGATTTGGGGTTACTTAAGCAAGTCAGCTACGTACGGCATCAACGCTAAATGACGGCTCCGCTTTACTGCTTGAGCCACTTTACGCTGATACTTAATGCTGTTACCTGTGATCCTACGTGGAAGTAACTTGCCTTGCTCATTCACAAAACGAAGCAAGTAATCCGCATCCTTGTAGTCAATGTACTTAATGCCGTACTTCTTGAAACGACAGTATTTGGCCTTCTCAACATCAATTGAAATAGGCGTTAGGTATCTGATATCGTCTGCCATTATCCTGCGGTTTCAACTGATTTGCTCTTATTCCTTCGGCTTTCTGCGAACGAAACATGATCCTTATCCATTCTAACGGTCAGGAAGCGAATGACGCGCTCATCACGGCGAAATTCCGTTTCCATTTTATTGATGAATGATGGATCGCTTTCAAACTCCAACAAGTGGTAGAATGCGTTCGACTTCTTCTGAATTGGATAGGCAAGTTTGCGCATGCCCCAATTCTCTTCGTGGAGGACCTTTCCACTAGCCTCTTTAATGAGGCCCTTCACCTTTTTGACCGTCTCCTTTGTCTGGTCCTCAGACAAAACGGGAGTTAACATGAAGACGGTTTCGTATCGGTTGTTCATGTTTCTAAAAAATTACCCTTTTTTATTTGGGGGCGCGAAGTTAAGCATATCTACGGCAAATCACCACTCGATAGGGAATTCGTCAACATTTCCACGATCACGGGTTAGGGGGCTAACCACCGCTATATTTGCTGGCAACATGAGTCAATTCGTTGTAAGTGCCCGAAAATACAGGCCGCAAACATTCGATACTGTTGTAGGACAAGGCGCGATCACCAGCACATTGCTGGCGGCGATCAAAAATGACCATTTGGCTCAAGCGTTCTTGTTCTGTGGGCCTCGAGGAGTAGGAAAAACCAGCTGTGCTCGAATATTGGCCCGAACCATTAATTGTGAAAATCTGGGGGCAGATCTTAGTTCTTGCGGTACTTGTGCGCCATGTATGTCCTTCAACGAAGGGCATTCACTGAACATTTACGAACTCGATGCCGCGTCCAACAACAGCGTAGAGAATATACGGGACTTGACCTTGCAGGTGAATATTGCCCCGCAGATCGGTTCGAAGAAAGTTTACATCATTGACGAGGTGCATATGTTAAGCCAAGCTGCTTTTAATGCGTTCCTCAAAACCTTGGAAGAGCCTCCATCTTATGCGATCTTCATTCTAGCCACAACGGAGAAGCACAAAATCCTGCCTACCATTTTAAGTAGGTGTCAGGTTTTTGACTTCCGACGGATCGCCATAAAAGACATGGTGGATCATTTGGCAAATATTGCAGCCCAACAAGGCATAACGGCAGAACCACAGGCACTGCATGCGATTGCGGAGAAGGCCGATGGAGGTATGCGTGATGCCCTTTCCATATTCGACCAGTTGGTAAGCTACACGGGGGAATTACTCACCTTCAAGGATGTGGCGAAAAACCTGAACATACTTGATCACAGTACTTATTTCGGTATCACAGAAAAGTTGCTTAGTGGTGATACCGCTGGGGTATTGGTTGCCTTTGACGACGTTCTGCAGCGTGGCTTTGACGGCCATCATTTCGTTAATGGTCTCGGCGGTCATCTTAGAAACCTCTTAGTGGTTCAGGATGAGCGATCAGCGAGTCTCCTCGAAGCTTCAGAAGATGTGAGACAGGAGTACGTTAAGCAATCTAAGCGCTGTGGAGCTCAATTTCTTTTTGACAGTCTAGATCGTCTTGCACAGTGCGATGTACAATATCGTTCTAGTAAGCAACCGAGGCTCCTTGTTGAATTGACCTTGATCCGCTGCTGTGAAAAGCCGAACAATCGGGCTGAAAGTCGTTCAGAATCATCAACCGAGGTGCCGGTCAAGAAAAACGAAGAACCTGAACCCGCAGGTGCCGTTGAAACTTCGGAAGTCGAATTGGTAGGGCCTGCAGCCCCTCCTCAAACTCTTGCGCCAATTGTAGCTCCTGTTCCTACGCCCAAGGAACCTCCTATTCCTCAAGGAGCTATTGCCCCAGATACAGAGGCGAAAACAACACCGGCAGCCCCAACTACTGCGCAAGTTGAAGAGAAGCCATTAGTGGTAAATGATGACGAGGGAGCTTACCAGTCAAGCCCAGCAAGAAGACGGGGTGCAAGTGGCATCTCCATCAACACTTTTTTAGAAAAAACGGAAGAAGAGGAAACAACCCGTTTATCAAATGAAGTGGATCCGCAGGCATATCCTGTCAAGGATATCCCCCATGAAGAACTCGCAGCTGCTTGGCGGACGTTTGCCCAACGTAAAAAGCAAGAAGGAAAAAACAGCCTTTGTGCCACACTCCTGTTCAACGAACCGCGACTTGATGGGAACATGATCCATTTCAAGATCGTGAATGAGGTGCAAGAACGCGATCTACGAGAAGAGCGGTTTGAATTATTGACTGAATTGCGGAAAGCATTTGATGCACCCGGTCTCGAACTGCAACTATCAAAAGAGGAAGTGGGTGAAATAAAGCCTCGATATACGATCAAGGATCGTTTTACGATCCTTGCCGAAAAGAACCCCGGGTTGAACGATTTTAAGGACAAGCTGAAGCTCGACCTTTGACATTCTATATTTGCCCGCCTGAAATTAGGAGAAGCTTAATGCTTGAAAACTGACATGAGTAAGATCAAAGTAGAAAACCCGGTGGTAGAACTAGACGGGGATGAGATGACACGGATCATCTGGAAACGCATCAAGGAAGAGTTGATCATTCCATATCTGGAACTCGATATCAAGTACTACGACCTAGGCATTGAGAGCCGGGATGAGACGGATGATCAAATAACCATCGACTCTGCCGAAGCGATCAAAAAATATGGCGTTGGTATTAAGTGTGCTACGATCACTCCTGATGAAGCTCGTGTAGAAGAATTCGGGCTAAAGGAAATGTGGCGATCACCGAATGGTACTATTCGCAACATCCTAGGAGGAACCGTATTCCGAGAGCCTATTCTAATGAGCAATGTTCCTAGGTTAGTTCCTGGCTGGACAAAACCGATCTGCATAGGTCGACACGCTTTTGGTGATCAGTACAAAGCCACTGATGCCGTTATCAAAGGGAAAGGAAAACTCACGATGACCTTCGCTCCGGAGAACGGAGAAGAGACCACTTGGGAGGTGTATAATTTCCAAGGTGATGGTGTTGCCATGAGCATGTACAACACCGATGAAAGCATTTATGGCTTTGCGCACTCTTGCTTCAACCAAGCGATCAGTAAGAAGTGGCCACTTTACCTGAGTACCAAGAATACGATCTTGAAAAAGTACGACGGCCGCTTCAAAGACATTTTTGAAGAAGTTTATCAAGAGCACTACAAAGGCAAGATGGACGAGTTGGGTCTTGTCTATGAGCATCGACTAATAGACGACATGGTCGCCGCGGCGCTTAAGTGGGACGGCGCTTTTGTTTGGGCTTGTAAAAACTACGACGGTGATGTGCAAAGTGATACACTTGCCCAAGGGTTTGGGTCTCTTGGTCTAATGACTTCAACACTAGTAACCCCTGATGGTAAAACCATGGAGGCGGAGGCTGCACACGGAACTGTGACTCGCCATTACCGACAGCATCAACAAGGGAAAGCGACAAGCACGAACCCGATCGCGAGCATATTCGCTTGGAGTAGGGGCTTGGCTTTTCGAGGAAAGCTTGATGACAATCAACCTCTGATCGACTTCTGTCAAACGCTAGAAAGTGTTTGCATTGAAACCGTGGAAGCTGGGCAAATGACCAAGGATCTTGCGCTACTGATACACGGTAAAGACATGACGAAAGAACATTACCTAACAACTGACGAATTCTTGAACGCCCTGACCAAAGGGTTGAAGGAGCGTGTTGCGTCTTAACTCATTGCGTTAAAGCAGTGAAGAAAGAGGCGTCCTAGACGCCTCTTTTTGTGCATGATAGGTAATAAGGAAATAAATCGTTTGGCCTTTCCCGCGATGGTAAGCGGCATCGTTGAGCCGATCATTTCCATCGTTGACACCGCTTTTGTAGGAAGGCTGGGCGCTACAGACTTAGCCGGCGTAGGACTGGCTTCTTCCTTCTTCTTGCTACTGGTGTGGATGCTAAGCCAAACCAAAAGTGCTGTTACGGCTAATGTGGCGAATTTTTACGGTAAAGGGAATATCGATAAGATCAGGGGCCTCGTTCCTATTGCCCTTTGGTTGAACATAAGTATTGGTGTTGTTCTCTTCTTTGGTCTATTGCCGGTTACAGAATGGATCTTCACCTCCTACGGTGCAACAGGAGAATTACACGAAAAAGCCTGTTCCTACTTCGTATTCCGATCATTAGGCTTTCCTCTTACCCTTGGAACATTGATCATGTTCGGAGCCTTCAGGGGGTTACAGAATACCTCTTGGCCCATGTGGACAAGCCTTGTTGGTGGCCTTGTCAACCTCATTTTAGACCCTATTCTCATCTTTGGGATACCTGATTTGGTCGAGCCCATGGGCATTGTTGGCGCCGCATGGGCAAGTGTCCTTGCGCAATGTGCTATGTTCAGTATGGCTCTGATTATTTTACTGAAGCGTACGCCTTTCAACTTCTTCCCAAAAACACTTAAGCACCCCAAAACAAAAGGTCTTCTCATGCTCAGTAGAGACCTGTTCATTCGCACCTTGGCTATGAATGTGGCTTATTACTTTGGCAACAGGCAAGCCACGTTGCTTGGGGATGTGCAAATAGCTGCACATACCATTGCCATGAATATTTGGCTATTCTCAGCCTATTTCCTTGATGGTTATGCTGAAGCCGCGATGGTGTTAAGTGGTCGGCTCAAAGGTGCACAAGAATGGGGCGTGCTGTGGAAGACTGTATGGATAGCAACTCGATCAAGTGTCTTAGTTGGCACCCTGATCGCGATAGCCTATACTCTTTCTTATTCTGTCATTCTCTCTTTTTTTACAGATGACCGGGCCGTACAACTTGCTTTCTCTGGAATATTTTGGATCGTGATCATTTCCCAGCCGATCAATGGTCTTGCGTTCGCCATGGATGGCGTGTTCAACGGTTTAGGAGACGGAAGATTATTGCGAAACACCTTGATAGGTAGTACGGTGATCATTTTCCTTCCGGTCATATTGTACGCTTCCGTTGCGGGGTGGGGCCTAGCGGGAGTTTGGCTAGCTTTCGTGCTATGGATGATAGCCAGAGGAGTTCCATTGTTGCTTGCATTTAATTCTAGGTACGATTCTTGGAGATAACTACGTGCTGTAACTTTGAGGAACAGCGACACCTAACATGAAACAGCTTTTGACTCTTCTATGTGCATTCTTACTACCAGTTCTTGCGTTCAGCCAGTCGGATCAGGATACCACCAAAACTAATCGCACGTTTAGCGAAGCAACCTATTTCGGTGGTGGCGTAGGGCTTTCGTTTGGTAGTGTTACCGATATTCAACTCTCACCACAACTGGGTTACTATATCGACCAGGGAAATCGAATTAGCGTCGGCGGCGGCATTCAGTACAGATACTTTGCTGATAATCGTGGATTTGCTGATTTTCAAACCTCATTCTACGGTTACAACGTTTTCAGTAGGACAAACCCTTTTGATAATTTCTTCACGCACGTGGAATATCAGCGGCTAAGCGTTCCGCGATTGAACGGAGGCATTATAGATGGCTCCAATGTGGACCGTATTTGGGTTCCGGCCTTGCTTGCAGGTGGGGGATATGCCTTAGAAGTTGGATCAAACGTCTATCTACTCACGCAGATAACCTACGAA
>CAZPEQ010000035.1:0-11950 GCA_964585605.1 uncultured Weeksellaceae bacterium
GCGTTATTTTTTTTAATGCGAAGTATTCGTAAAGGTCAAAATCGCTTTCAGCATCCAGTGCAAATCGCCAGGCGGGTTCTGCCAAGCGACTTTCAGAGCTCATATAAAACCCCAGTGCACGTTGCGCTAAGACATCGTAAAGTGTTGGTCGTTGGAGCGTGTCTCCCTCAACAAGAAGTGGCCCGAGATCGGAGACAAGGAACTGTACTTGTTTGTCGCGTTCTGTTAACGATAAAGCATAATGTGCCAGCGTTGCCTCAATGAATTTTTGTTGACCCCATGTTCGGAGGTCTTCAGGAACTCCTGCTGTATTGGTGCGTTCAAGTATGCGCCACCGATCGTTCTGGTAGAACCCCCAATAACATTCTGCAATAACGGAATGTAGTAATTGCTTCAAAGGAAAAGCGGCAGAATCCGTGCGACGTTCCAAGGAGGCGATTACATCAGGTAACTCTTCCCCGGTTTGAATGGCTTGCCCAGATGCGTGCATCCAAGCTTTAAATTCTTCTTTCCAATCACCCGCTTTCGCACTTTGATCGCGAATGACATGCACCAATTCTTGGGCTGTTTTGAACTGGCCGAGTTCGTTCAAGGAGTCAACTTCTTGCCAGGTGGCGGAGTAATTGGTATGATTCACGGCGGGCTTGTTGGAGTTGCAAGAACCTACTAGTAGCAGTATCGTGCCAAAGATGAGCAAGGCGTGTTTGGTAAGACCCATGGTATAAAGATGCGAATAGTAGTGCAGATGCATAACATGCATCTGTACACGGAGGACGTAGAAAGGTTCGATTTATTGAAAACGAGCTATATCCACCTCTGGATCGAGAGCCTGTTGCTCAAGCATATGGTCACACAAATGGGTAGCACACCAAGGCACGATCATGGCCCCCTTTGAGCCCAATCCGTTCAAAACGAAATGTCTCTTGTATTTCGGATGCGCTCCTAATATCGGGCGCCGATCTTTTGTTGTTGGTCGTGTGCCAGCCCAATGTTCGACCACCTCGAAAGGAAGATCGATCATACGTGCTAGCTTTTCGAGCAATTGCTTTTTGCCGGCGGCCGATGGGCCACTCCAAATATCTTTCCATTCAAAGGTGGCGCCAAGCCTGTACAGGTCCTTGCCCAATGGAATAAGGAAACCACTTCTATGCGCCGAGTGAGACATGTTCAAACCGGGTATGTGCAGGGTAAGCAACTCGCCCTGAACGGGCACCAAGCCAGGAAGTTCATCGAATGCACCGGTGCAATGGATCACCGAATGATCAGCACTCGCCGACGAATTGAATGCTTCCGTTTGAATGTGTGCGCGCCAATGTTGTTCGTGTGCTTTCAAGAGCGCTTGAACGTTTAGCCAGTAGCACGCAGGAATGCGCCCGGACCCGTGTGGTGCCATGACTTGCTCCGCAACAACTCCTGCTTCAAGGTGATCACCGATAGGGTGCTCCAATTCGCGTTGTTTCCATAGGTTGGCTTCTTCCAATGAAGCATGCAGGCGTTCCGCTGGGATCACCTCCAGCAAATTCAATTGATACTTGGTTTCCAGTTCGCGGTAAAAACGAACGGCATGTTCCATCATGGTGGTAGCACGCCAACCCAAAATGATGCGTTTCATGGCAACGGGGTTCATAGAACCGGCAGCGACTTGAGAAGCACTATTCGTTTTGGCTTGGTCTATGATCTGGACAGATCGGCCACGTTGGGCAAGAACCTCGCTGAGCACAATACCGGCGAGACCACGTCCGATGATAATGTGACCATACAGTGCCAAAACACTTAAGACGACGTGTCGGGTAAGTTTGGCCCTTCAACAGGAGCAATGGCGGGTGCGGGGCCCATGTCACTGACATCTGCGTCGCCAGCCGATCCGTCGCCGTTGTCGACCTCCTTATCCTCTCCAGAGATTAAGCTGAACATCATAATAAGGCTTGAGGTCAAGATCACGAAGAACAGCACGCCGACTTTAAAGAAGCCCTCTTCAAAGAATTCTACACGGCTGTTATTCGCATCGAAGATCGCATAGTACAGCAGTACGGTGATCAACCCTCTGGGTGCAACCAAGCCTATCGGCTTCAAGTTCTTTCCTTCAAACGTGCGCAGGAATATGTACCGCACCCCGTAAAGCAAAATGATGATCAGCATACTGATCAGGGCAACGCGCCAATCCAACAGAACACTGAGGTCAATGGTCATACCGAACACAACGAAGAAAAAGGTGCGCACAACGAACGCGGTCTCTCCGGTTATCAAGTGCATCTCATGCAAGATCCCGCCCATGAGTTCAGGCTTGATCAAACGTTTTAGTCGACCTCGGAAAACAAGCTCGCTATTGCTGAGCATCAACCCGAAGAAGAGGATGATCAACAAGCTGGATAAGCCCATTTTTTTACCGATCGCGTAGAGCAACATCAACACGGCGATCAACAAAAACAGTTTGACCTTAGAGGTTATCCGTTGGATGACCCATACCAATGCAATGCCAACGGCTATAGATACCACAAGGGTTAAGAATACAGACCCAACGATCTCATTGGTCACATCCATAAAAGAGGCATCCTGCCTTTCCTCAATGAGGAAATAGAACATCATGATACCGAGGATGTCTGAGAAGGTGGCCTCGTAGATCATGAACTCCCGCTTGTGTTCTGATAAACCAGCAACGCTTGGTAACACAATAGCGCTGCTCATAATGGCAAGCGGGGTAGCGTAGATCAGCGCTACGTAAAAATCAGCAATGAAGAAATATTGGATCACCAGTGCAACAAGAAGAGCGCTTCCAACCAAACTGAGCAATGCCACTAAGAAGGAACTCCAAATCAATCGGGACCGTTTTTTCTCAAGCTTGAGGTCAAGCGCGGCTTCGAGCACGATCATGATCAACCCAACAATGCCCAGGATCGGCAAGACTTTTTCCAATGGCCCCACCAAATTGATCTCTGTAAAAAAGTTGATCGTGTAGTTCAGGCCAATTCCTAAGGCGATCAGCAGCAATACACTGGGCACGTTCGTTTTTTTCGCCACAATGCCGAACAAGTGCGAAATAATGACCAGCAGAGAAGCGGTTATGACGAAGTAGTATGCGTCCATTCAAAATGCTAGGATTACAAGATACACTCTTCGCTGTTTTTACTTAAACCAGGCCTTGAACGCGTCGTTGCCATTGGCATATAAGACAAGGGCAATAACCAAAATAAAACCGACCAATTGTGCCGCTTCCAAAACACGCTGGGGTGCAGGCTTTCCACTTACCATTTCCCATAAAAGGAAAACAACGTGCCCCCCGTCCAAAGCTGGTATGGGAAGTATGTTCATGATACCGAGTATGATAGAAATGAAGGCGGTCATGGACCAAAAGACTTGCCAATCCCAGGTAGGAGAAAACAGGTTGCCAATAGTCGCAAATCCACCTACTTGCTTTATGCCAGCCGATTTGAGCATCAGCTTCAACGAACGTGTGTAATTGACCAAGGTTTTGATTCCTAGATTAATGCCGGCAGGAATAGCTTCTGAGAAAGAATAAGTTAGCCGTGTTTCGTCAAACTGATCCCGAAAATGCGGTCGATCTATACCCATCTGTCCTTTTTCGCTAACGTCCACAGGATAAGTCAACTCTTGTCCATTTCGCTCTGCCCGAACGGAAACAGTTTTGCCCTTTTTGCTCTGCAAAGCCTTGATACAATCTCCAAAGTAGACCACATCCGTGCCGTCAATGCCTGTTATCACATCTCCTAATTGCATCTGGGATTTACTTGCTCCACCATCTGCTATGATTGAGTCGACTACCATAGGTTCACGCATGGCGAAGATGGACCTGCTACCTAATTCTAAGAGAGTGTCAGAAATACCTTCCGGGAGAGGAATGTCCACAGCACTGCCATCACGCATGATCGAGATAGCGGTTGGATCATCTAACAAAAGAGCAAGGTTGACCTCGTTCATGGTCTCAACGGGGCCAACTCCTTGAACGGATGTAATGATGTCTCCTTCCTGAAACCCAAACTCCTCCATCGCATCAATGACATGCAAACCATATTGCATATCCTGCAATTTCACGTATTCCTCTCCCCAGGTGAAAAGGACGAAAATGTAAATCAACAGGCCAAGGATAAGATTCACAACCACACCGCCTACCATGACGATCAAGCGCTGCCAGGTGGGCTTAGAACGGAATTCATCAGGTTGAGGGGGTTTGGCCATCTGCTCCTTATCCATGCTCTCGTCGATCATACCCGCGATCTTTACGTAGCCACCCAAAGGAAGCCACCCAATGCCGTAAGTGGTTTCGCCAACGGTTTTTCGGTAAAGTGCTTTGCCCCAAGCATCAAAGAACAAGAAGAACTTCTCTACCCGTATCCCGAACCAGCGCGCAGGGAAGAAGTGCCCCATTTCATGCAGGGTAACGATGATCGACAAACTCAATATGAGCTGGGCCGCTTTTATTAAGATCTCCATACAGTCTTTGTTCTTTCGTGAGCTTTCGCTCTTGTCTCTTTATCAGACGTTTCTAAAGCCTCTAGGTCGGGGTCGGACACAAAGGAAACATCATTCATCAATTCCTCGATCAACTCGCTCATTTCAAGGAATCCGATACGATCTTCCAAAAATGCGTGTACGGCAACTTCGTTAGCCGCATTCAGAATGCAGGGCATGTTGCCACCCTTATCCATGCTGTCCAGCGCTAATTGCAGGTTTCTGAAAACAGTGGTATCCACCCCTTCGAAGTGCAATTCGGGATAGTCCATGAAATTGAATCGAGGGGCACTACTCGTTAAACGTTTCGGGTAACCCAGCGCATATTGAATGGGCAGCTTCATATCGGGCAGCCCCATTTGCGCCTTCATGCTGCCGTCTTCAAACTGAACGACACTGTGAATAATGCTCTCTCGGTGAACGGTAATATCTATTTGGTCTGGTCTCAAGGAGAACAACCACTTGGCCTCGATCGCTTCCAGCCCTTTATTCATCATACTGGCGGAATCGATCGTGATTTTGGCACCCATATCCCAATTGGGATGTTTCAAGGCCATTTCTTTTGTAACGGTTGCAAGTTGTTCTCTGCTCCAACCTCGGAAAGGGCCACCACTTGCTGTCAAGTATATTTTTTCAATGGGGTTCTCCCATTCACCTGCGAGACATTGGAATACGGCAGAATGCTCACTGTCCACCGGATAAATATTTACCCCATTCTCTTGGGCCAATTTGGTAATCAAATGACCACCAACAACTAGCGTTTCTTTGTTCGCAAGGGCAATGTGTTTTCCTGCCGTTATAGCACTTACGGTTGGTTTTAACCCGGCGTAACCAACAATGGCGGTAAGGACAATATCGATATCATCCATCTGAACGACCTGCTCTAGCGCACCTGCACCAGCGTATACTTTGATGCCCTCATCGAACAAACGGGTTTTAAGGAAATCCAATTTGGAAGCATCACCAATCACAACAGCGTTTGGTTTGAATTCCAGCGCTTGTTGCATAAGTAATTCCGCGTTCCTACCTGCGCTGAGCACCTCTACCTCGAATGATGCAGCATGCTCTCGTATCACCTGAAGGGCTTGTGTTCCAATAGAACCCGTAGAACCGATTATAGCAACGTGCCGTTTTTTTGTTTCGCTCATGCGATTTTATAGCGCTTTCCACACGGGGTGCAAAGATGGTGATCGTTTGCTAGTCGACCCTGTATTCGGCTAACCCATTCGCAAAGGTCCTGTCATTAGCTAATCGAGGAACTTTGTTTTGTCCCCCTAACTTTCCGCGTGACCGCATCCAGTCGGCAAAAGCATTTTTTTTAACCCGGGTTAGGATTAATTGCTGAAGAACGTTACCAACGATCAGATCCTTGTAGTAGGGGTTCTGTTCTTGAAGGTTTATATCGACCGAAGCTTTAAACGCGTCGAGGTCGGCAGGCTCCTGCGTGAATTCAATGAACCATTCGTGGTGCGGAAGTCCGCTATCGGGTTCAAGTTGCGGAGCCACCGTGAATTCCACAACGTGGCACGGATGGGCTTGCTGGGCACGTTCCAACGCTTGCTCTACCTCTTCTGCTATGACATGTTCGCCAAAAGCGCTGGTGTAGTGTTTGGTCCGCCCAACTACTTTAATGCGCGCGGGTTTCAATGAAGTGAATTTGACGACATCACCGATTTGGTAGCCGAACAAACCTGCTGCAGTGTGCAGTACCATGGCGTAATTCACGTTTAATTGAACTTCAGCAATACCGAGTCGAGTGGGTTTTTCTGTGCCCACCTCATTGGCCGGTATGAATTCGTAATAAATGCCATTGTTAACGACTAGCAACAGCCCCTCGTCGTCAGCGCCATCTTGATAGGCGAAGAAACCTTCACTAGCTGGGAAGGTTTCGACACTGGGAATAGGCGCGCCCATTAGACTTTCCATATTCGATTTGTAGGGAGCATAGTTAACACCGCCATGAACGAACAAAGAGAAATTGGGGAAAACGTCGCGAACTGTTGATTTTCCTGTCTTTTCCAATAGTCGCTCGAAGTACATCTGCACCCAAGACGGAATCCCACTTATCAGGCGCATATCTGCATGTTGGGTCTCCTCGACGATGGCATCGACTTTGGTTTCCCAGTCATTGATGGTATTGGTTGCCAAGGTGGGCATCCTGTTCTTTAGCAAGTATTTGGGTACATGGCGTGCAACAATGCCGCTTAATCGACCCGTAGGAATAGCACCACTTTCATCCAATTCTGGACTGCCCTGCAGAAAAATCATCTTGCCTCCTACAAAATCGGCTGCACTGCTGTGACTGATATGAGCTAGCAAGGCTGCACGAGCACTATTGATTTGGTTGGCCAAAAGCTCCTTGGTAAGGGGAATGAATTTGGCGCCACTTGTTGTCCCACTTGTCTTACAGAGGTAAAGCGGTTTGCCGGGCCAAAGAACATCGGGTTCTCCTGCAACAACACGATCAATGTACGGGCGGAGTTGTTCGTAATCACGGAGAGGAACGCGTTGAACGAGGTCCTGATGGTTTGAAATATGCTCAAAATCGTGGTCTACACCGAAAGTCGTTCGCTTGGCTTTCATCACTAAATGACTGAGCACACGCTTTTGGGCACGTATCGGGTCGGCTACTTTTCTGTGTGTCCGCTTCGTAAGGAAACGGGCTACAGGAAGACTTAACTTGCTTTTGAGACTCATTATCCGAAAACGAGGTAAGTCTGGGGGTCAACAGGCCGTCCGGCTGACCACAATTCGAAATGCAAGTGTGGGCCGTCACTAAAGGCACCTGAATCGCCGACTATGGCAATCGCCTCTCCACCGGCAACACGGTCGCCTATCTGCTTGAGTAACACGGCGTTGTGCTTGTATACACTGATGATATTGTTGCTGTGTTGCACCTGAATGACATAGCCGGTGTCGTAGGTCCAAGAAGCCATGATCACCGTGCCTTCCATAACGGCTTTAACGGCATCCTCATTGGGGCTAACGATATCAACCCCAAAGTGGGCTGAGGCAAGGTCAAAAGAGGAGGTCACCATGCCGCGCAACGGTGGGTAAAGGACCGTATTACTCAATGAAACAACGGGCCGAATGTCAGAGCCGCTGGTCAGCCGGGTCGACTCTTCTGCCAACACCTTCTCGCGCAATAGAAGTTCTGAAGGGCTGGGCTCCAGCTGGGCTTGAGAGGGGATGTTCGTAATAGCTTGACTTGGATTAATGCTGTCAGGCCTTATTTCGCCTGTAAGCACACGTTGCAAATTGTGGATGTACTGGTCTTTGATATCTAACTCGCGTGAAAGGGAGTCGGCTTTTATAGATGCATGGTAGGCATGAAGACGAATATCGTTGTCGGCGTAGCCGGGTATGTATTCTTTCAATGGGGTGAAGACAATGGCAGCAACAAATAGCCCGCCTAGTAGGACAATACTCGCTACCGTAACGAGCAAAACGTTCATACGGCTGAGCCTGAACGATAGGCGTTCTTCGAACGTTTCGTCACGAATAAGCACAAGACGGTACTTGTTCCGGAGCTTGTTGAGTACCTTCTTACTTCGTTTCTCGCTTTTATCTATGGCCATAGAATTACAAATATCGCTGTGAATGGTATTACAACATGTTCTATTTATTGTGCGTTGTAAGAAATAACTTTGCGCCTTGGAAAGCACTAACCTAGTTGGTGTAGCTAGTTAAATGCGAGCATCGCACGTACATATTCGTTTTCTATTGTTCTTGATCGTGGGGATCTCCTTTGTCGGATGCTCAACCAGAAAGGATGCATTTTTGAACAGAACCTTCCACCAGCTGACCGCTAGAGACAATGGCTGGTTCAATGCCAATGAAATAATCAAACAAACAGAGCGGGACTTTGTGAGCGCCAATCCAGACGACTTTGATGAGTTGTTACCCATCTTTATTTATGGTACGGAGACTCAGGCGAAAGGAGCTTACCCAGAATTGGATGAAGCAATCGCGAAGTGTGACCTGGTCATTGAACGACACTCTATGCGTATCAAGCGCAAGGAGGTGAATAATTGGATTGACGAGAACTACTTAACGAAAGGGCAGGCTAATTTTTACAAGCAAAAGTATCTGGAGGCAGAAAGGAACTTTTCCTATGTCAGCAAGAAGTTCAAGGACCATGACGAGCAACACGTAGCTACTATGTGGTTGGTGCGCACCTATGGTGAATTGCAACTTTTTGCGAAGGCACAAACAGCCGTTGACATCATCTTGGATGATGAGGACAAGCTCCCCAAGCGCTTCCCGCACGATGAATTGGCAGCGGTGAGGGCAGACATTTACCTAAAGAAGGGCGAGGTTGACAATGCTATCCTGCAGCTTGAACGAGCTATCGATTTAACTAAGGACAGGGATGATAAAGTTCGCTGGTCATTTATTCTAGCGCAATTGTACGTGCAAAAAGGGAAGACAGAAGAAGCGATTAAACAGTACGCTGCAGTGGCTAAAATGAATCCGCCTTACGAGATCGCTTTTCACGCGCAGATTTTTCAAGCCTTGGCAAGTGATCGAACCGCCGACAAGAAATCCATCCGAGCGAAGCTGGAGCGGATGCTGAAGGACGAAAAGCATGTGGATCATTATGACAAGATCCATTTCGCGTTAGCTGATATTGACCTCAAGGAGAATATGCGCCCAGAGGCTATCGCTCACTTGCGAACCTCTTCGGCTGTGAGTACGACGGATACGAAACAGAAAGCAAAGTCCTTTCTAAAACTCGCGGACATCTATTTTGACGATAGGACCTATTCCTCTGCTCAGAAATACTACGATAGCACAAGTACGGTCTTAGATGAAGAGCACCCGCGTTACGAAGAAGTTCAGAACAAGGCGAATGTCTTGAATGACCTGATCGAGCAGTTGGACATTATTGTTTTTGAGGATAGTGTGCAAAAGGTTGCGGGCATGGATGAAGATGAACGCAAAAAATTCATCAAGAAACTCATTCGGGATAAGGAACGGGCAGAAGCGGATCGCGAACAAGCAGAGGAGGACGCACGCGAGTTACTTGCTAGTCAACCAGTGCAGCAGACACCTAATGCAGTGGCGGGCAAGGGCGGTTGGTATTTTTATGACCAGGCGCAGATCAGCAGGGGCATGAGCGAGTTCCGCAAGAAATGGGGTGGAAGGTCCCTGGAGGACGATTGGCGAAGGAAGGATAAGAGCGGTAGCGCACTGATAGATGAAGAAGAGGTGGCTCAGGAAGAATCGATAGGCGACGGGACCGGGAAAGAAGAAGGAGACGAACCGTGGAAAAACGAAGAGTTCTATCTCAAAGACTTGCCGTTGAGTGATAGCGCGTTGACAGCGTCGAATGAGCGTGTGTGCGAGGCTATGTATCGCGCAGGAATCATTTATAAGGAACAGTTAAATGACTTTGACAACGGACAGGAGAGTTTTGAAGTACTGATCGATCGCTTTGACGATGATTGTACCTACACGCCGGAGTCCTTTTACCAGGTTTATCGCATAATCAAGGTCAAAGAACAGGAGGTCAGTTATTTCGGTACGCCCTCGACGCAGTACGAACGGATCATACTTAACAGGTATCCAGGATCAGAATTTGCCATTTTGATCGAGAACCCCGGTCAGCTGGCAGCGGACTCATTGAAGAGAAAGGAAGAATCTTCATTCTATGAAGAGGTATTCGGAAAATTCAGAACACGATCTTATGGCGAAGTGATCATGGCGTCTAACCAGGTGATCAGTGGAGAACCAGAGAATCACCTGGTCAAGAAGTATTATATGCTGCGGGCTATGAGTATTGGTGGCATGAAGGACGGCGATGGCATGAAGAATGCCCTAAAAGAGATTCAGACCAAGTTCCCCAATACAGAGGAGTCGAAAAGGGCGGGTGAATTATTGGCCGCATTGAGCAGTGTAGACTTGGGTAATGCCCCAGAAGAATCGGAGAAGCAAACGAATTATAAGTCACCCGGCAAAGAGCATTATTTCATTTTGCTGTTTCCGAAAGGGAAGGGAAGTTTGAATACGATTAAGTCGAAAGTGTCGGACTTTAACAAGAAGTTCTTTAGGAATGACAACATGAAGGTCACGGCCACCTTGCTCGATCCGAATACGCAGATGGTACAGGTGAATCTGTTCGAATCGAAAGAGCGGGTGGAGGAGTATATCAGCGTTTTCGAGCAAACCAAGGAAGAGCTACGCGGGGTGAATGACCAAGGTTTTGAATATTATCCTATTGCCCCAGATAACTTCGCAACCCTGTTCAAGACGAAGGACTTGGTGGGGTACAAGGCTTTCTTTGAGGCGAATTACAAGTGATCGCTGAACCGAATACCTATATTTGACAACAGATAAAGCGCCGAAGCTGTGTTTAAGAACGAAAAAAGATCCACGATGGCAAAGGGAAATGAAGTAGCTGCTTCAGGTAAGATCAACTCTATAATGGAGGGGACTGTGCTTGAAGGAGAGGTTCGTACAGATAGCAACATTCGCATAGATGGGAAGGTAAAAGGCTCTATTAATGCGAAGGGTCGTTTAATCGTAGGTCAAACTGGTGTTATTGAAGGCGATGTCGTTTGCCAGAGCTCGGAGATAGAAGGCACACTTTTTGGGAAAATCCTCTGTCAGGATATCCTGTCGCTGAAAGCTACGGCTAAGGTGCAAGGAGACATTACGAGCAAGAAATTGGCGATTGAGCCAGGGGCTGTGTTCACCGGAAACTGTGCCATGGGCAACACCATCGTTAAGGAAATGCCATCTACCAAGGCGCAAGAACAACGTGCTGGTCAATCCGTTCGTGAGTCAGCTCACGCAAACCGTTGAAGGTGATGGCTGCATTGAGTGAGCGGCCTTTTTTGCCTATCACGGCGTTCACGGTTTTCTGTGGCTTATTGATTTTCTTGGTTGTACGCCTGCTGGATATACCTTGGAACAACACCAACTTGTTCAGTTTGCTGTTCTTTGGAGGCCTTACATTGTTGATACACCTATGGCAGGAGCACAATTTCAAGACAGACCCCAAGGGTTTTGTGCGCAGGTTCATGTTGGGCTTGATCTTGAAAATGTTCGTAAGCCTTTTTGTTGTCGTTGCCATGCTTATGTTATTAAAGGATTCGGATCGCATATTAACCGTGCTCATATTCGGATTTTTGTACCTAGCCTTTCTCGGTTTTAGCACGGTTCGCTTGGTTAAGCTCTCTAAGCGCGGCTGATTCGCTTGATGGCCGACGACCCGCTCAACGAGGAGAATTTAAAAAAAACCAAGCAGCGTGCGCAGAATTATATGCGCTACAGTGCAGTTGGTTTTCAGATGATGGGCATTATTCTCGTAGGTGTATACGGTGGCTATTCCTTGGACAAATACTTGGAATGGAAATTCCCTCTTTTCACCTTGGTGTTGTCGCTTCTGAGCATAGCGGCGGCCATGTACTTCCTGTTTAAGGAGACAGGTAAGAAAACTTAGAAAAAAGAAAGGCGCAAAGCCTGCTATTTAATAGCG
>CAZPEQ010000036.1:0-11934 GCA_964585605.1 uncultured Weeksellaceae bacterium
CGCTGATCACCCACTCTTGGAATTTTTGAAAAATCGTCTTGAGCACATTGTTGCGATCCCGGTCGTGGAATTGCATTTTAGCCAGCTGTTGTGTTACTGTGCTGGCTCCTCCTTTTTTACCTAAAAAGGCGATCGCTCTTGCCGTTCCTTTCGCGTCAATACCGCTATGTGAACGAAATCGTTCGTCTTCTGTAGCAATAAGCGCATTAACCAAGTCAGGGGACAGGTCTTCGAATAACACGGGAATTCGATTCTCCCGGTAATACTGTCCTAATTGTTCCCCATCAGCACTTAGTATTTCGGTTGCCAATTGACTTTGCGGGTTCTCCAACTCAGAAATGTCGGGCAGATCGCTAGCACTTGCTGCCAAGAGCATGAGCGCAATGCCAATGATCGGAGAAAATAAACCCAACCAGAAAAGCAACGAGAGCTTCTTAGTTGCTTTTCGCGTTTGTTCTTGAGCTTTCTTTTTTGAGGTCTTTTTAGCCGCTTGCTTAGCCATCTTACATCAAATGTAACGGGGTATCATTATCCAGAAATGCCCCGCGGTTGTTAAGGATCCACAATTTCAACTGAGATACCAACATTCAGGATCCCTTCCAAGGTTTCCCTGCGCATACCTTGCTCAAGGGTCATGGTGTACTTTCCTGGTTTTGGGAATTTCCTATTCAATCGGTACAGGATATGCGCGTCAAAACGTTCTTCATGAATGAAGCCTAAGCCCTTGCCGTACCATTTGCCATCTGGTGCAGCAAGCGGACATTCGACCGTGTCCACCGAAAGCACGGAGCCTTCATGCTCTAGCTTCATGAAAAGGTATAGATTGCTATAGGGGTAGTCTCCTGTATGTCGAACGTCAATAAAGGTGTTGTACGTTTCCACTGTATCTGCAATCTCAAAATCAAAGCTTGGTGTCCAGTTCCTAGGCCAGCCTTCTGCAGGGGCACTTGCATTCATTTGTACCAAGATGCCATCAGTACATGCTGTTAACAACAGCAGCATCAACGAAAGGAAGACAGCCGTGCGCATCATCAGCTTCTTAGACGAGAAAAAAGTTGATAGCTGGTATCCATGAACAAAATCTTCGCGTTGGCATTGCGGTCAAGCTCATGGCCTAGGCGTTCAAATTCTTCCCGGAACCATTCCGCCGTGTCAATGCTCACGAATTTCTTGAATTTCTGCAAAAAGGCTTTTTCCTCTTCCACCGCGTGTACAAGCGTTTCACACCCTTGGTCAAACAGAACACACTGCCGGATCTTCTGTATTCCGTACCGAATGAACCGTTTCTGTCCTTCTCTACCTAAGGCCTGAAAATCATCACATGATGTCTTGGTATCACTTGCTTTGTTATAATAGCAGCCAAGCATCCAAGATCGAAACAGGGGTAACATAGATTCGGAATCATCCGCCATTAAGTTCTTCGCTTCCCGCACGTCTCCCTCGGCACGCGCAACAATACGTTCCGCGACGGGTGATTCCAGCTGATATGTTTGGCGTACATATGCGTTCACATGTTCTGCCGCAACAGGAGGCACAAAATGGCGTTGCGTCCTGGATATTATTGTAGGCAACAGCCGCTCTGGGTTTGAACTGACCAATAAGAACAGCGTGCTATCGGGCGGCTCTTCTATGGCTTTGAGTAGCTTGTTGGCAGCAGGAATATTCATATTCTCAGCATTCCAAATGATCACGATCTTGTACGCTCCTAAGTAAGATCTCAGAGCCATTTTTTTTGCGATCGATGCAGCTTCCTTAACCCTGATCTCTAGGTTTTTGTTTGGTGCGTGCACATCACTCCAATCCTGAAAGTCATGATACAGATCTTCTAATATGAACTTACGCCAGGATTCAATGTGATAGCTCGATTCGTCTTTGTCCTTTTCGCTCTTAATTGGGAAACTAAAATGCACATCCGGGTGCTCCAGCTTGTCCATGCTAACGCACGAGGTGCAAACACCACATGCTTCTTTCTCATTCCTATCTGCACACTGCACGTACTTGGCATACGCCAGCGCCAGCAACAGATCACCACACCCCCTTTTGCCTTGAAACAATTGCGTATGCGCAACGCGATCCAATAGAACACTCTTCCGCAGTTGTTCTTTGAGGTGATCTTGGCCTACGACATCAGCAAATTGCATGATGCGAATTTAACCACAAGGTGAAGCTGGCGGTACTCTATTATTTTTGCGACATGTTAACGCTTGCTGAACATTCCTTTTCCGGTCAACGTGCGCTCGTACGTGTTGATTTAAATGTGCCATTAAAGAGTGGCGCCATAACTGATGATACGCGCGCCCGATCAATTGTTCCAACAGTTAAGAAGATCCTTGCCGATGGTGGTAGTTGTGTTCTCATGAGCCATCTTGGACGACCCAAAGGGCAGGTAGTTCCTGATATGTCTTTGGCCCCCGTTGCTGCGCATTTAAGTGATTTGTTAGGCACGAATGTGTCTTTTGCCAGCGGTTGTGTGAACGATGATGCATTCGCCAAATCGAGTGCACTGCAAGCCGGTGAAGTGCTTTTGCTTGAGAACCTGCGATTCCATGGTGAGGAAGAGGCCGGGGACGAATCCTTTGCTGCGCGATTGGCTGAACACGGTGACATTTACGTGAATGATGCCTTTGGCACGGCGCACCGTGCGCATGCATCTACCGCGGTCATTGCTAAATTCTTCCCGCAGCAAAAGTTATTCGGCACGTTGATCCAGAATGAATTGGAATCGATAGGTAAAGTGTTGGACCAGCCCGCCAGGCCGTTACTCGCGATTATCGGTGGTGCTAAAGTGAGTAGCAAGATCGATGTACTTAAGAATCTGTTAGCCAAGGCGGATGAGATCATGATCGGCGGAGGCATGGCATTCACCTTTATTCGCGCACAAGGCGGTCAAACAGGTTCCTCTCTGGTGGAAGAAGATCGTATTGAGTTGGCTAAGGAGATACTGGCAACAGCAGCTGAACGCGGTATTAAAATCCACCTGCCTAGTGACGCGATCATTGCAGATAGTTTTTCGGAAAGTGCCAGCACCGACTCGTGCAGCGCACATGATATTCCAGAGAACTGGATGGGGTTAGACATTGGCCCGGAAAGCATTAAGCACTACGAGCAAGTCATTGCCGGCGCGAAAACCACGCTATGGAATGGCCCTATGGGTGTTTTTGAAATGAAAAGTTTCCAACGGGGTACGATCGCCGTTGCTCAAGCATTAGCCACAGCAACTCAATCAGGAGCATTCACACTTGTGGGTGGTGGCGACTCTGTTGCGGCGGTAAACAAGTTTGGACTATCAGATCAAGTGAGTTACGTGAGTACAGGAGGTGGTGCCATGTTAGAGTTCCTCGAGGGTAAAACCCTTCCAGGAATTGCTGCTATTCAGACTCCGTAAGGTCAACGCCTTCCCGAACGGTATCCCAGGTTCGCCGAACCCACGGGCTGTCCCGTATCGCCGGAATAGCCACGGGGGCCAATGACCTCAACGGTTCGAATAACATAGATTCCGTTCTTTTCTCTTCTGGAAGAAGAATGGTCATGACACCTGCACCTTCCGCTGCCTGTACAAGCGCGCTAACAATAAGTGCATACTTCGTGATGGACAGCAGGGCACCAGCCAATTTGTTGGGCAAGCTCAACATGGCTAGATCCAAGCCATTGGTGATAAATCGACCTAATAAGTTAATGGCAACGAGTATGACGAAAAAAGTAAGTGCGAAGGAAACAGAACCGGTCATTGTGCCCAACTCAACCTGTTCATTTAACCAGACCTCAACTTGATCGCTGAAGTGTATTGCCCCCCAAATGCCAAGTCCAACAGCAAGCAGGGTAGTGATCTGCATGACCAAACCAGAGCGGAAGCCCATGAAGGCTGCGTAAACAGCAATCACCAGAATAATAATATCCAACAGTACCATAGGTGGCCTACGAACACAGGCACAAGGTATCGTCCTTATTCAATGACTATTGTCATTTCGTTCACCTCTTCTTCCAGGATCCTGATAATATCTTCACCGAGCAAGGTATCCTTAGTCGCCATGATATCCAGCACTGCAAAGCCCGATTGCCCCTGCTCATAGAATTCTGTGTAATCAAATCTGGCCAGTCCCATCATATCCGTCGTCATCGTCATATCCAGCCTAGTTGGATCTCCTAACGGAACACTTGGGTTTGCAAAAAGCCTCACCTCAGCTTCTGACACCGGGTCGTTTAACACATCAACAACCGTTATTATGACAATGGTATCCTCCTCCCGGTTGCAGGAAGACGCCAAAATGATCAGTAGACCCATTAGTAAATAGCGCATTATCACATTCCACATTGCCGTTCGCTTTGGTTAATTTTGCCCGTCTTGGCCCAAGATCTGTACTCCTTGGGTTGTCCAAAAATAAAGGAAAAAGATGTTCAAACGTTTGTACGTAGTACGTGCCATACTTGTTTTACTGGTCTCTTTGTCTCTAATAGACGCCGTATCGCCTGAAAACGCGGTGGAGAAGCGCAAAAAAATAGAAATCCAGACTATTCATGGAAATATGGTGATCGAGCTGTTCAATGAAACACCTGCGCACCGAGACAATTTTTTAAAATTGGCCAAGGAAGGGTTCTATAATGACCTACTCTTTCATAGAGTTATCTCAGAGTTCATGTTACAAGGGGGTGACCCGGACTCCAAAGCTGCTCCTGCCACCAAACGGCTAGGAACAGGTGGGCCGGGCTATACCTTACCTGCAGAGATCATTCCAGGCATGGTACACACTAAAGGTGCGCTGGCGGCAGCAAGACAGGGTGATCAGGTGAACCCCGAAAAGCGCTCGTCCGGCAGCCAATTTTACATCGTTCAGGGACGTACATATAACGAAGCTGACCTGAAAAGGCAGGTTGAAAGCAAAGCCAATAGGCATTACCAAACGAATAGTCGCGCCTATTTCGCGGCGCCTGAAAATGAGGGTGCCATGGAAGCTTACCGCAACGTATCGCAAGCCAGAGATACCGAAGGTATTGCGGAAGAAGAGGCCAAATTGCGGGAATGGGTGGATAAGCACTATGGGCCGGCACCTGTTGTTACCTACACCGAAGCACAACTCAATACATACGCCACACAAGGAGGAACCCCTCATTTGGACGGAGACTACACCGTTTTTGGTCAAGTTGTTCAAGGGTTAGCCGTCATTGATAAGATCGGCGCTGCGCAGAAAGGGGCGGCAGATCGCCCTTTGGAAGATATCAAGATGACGATTCGGGTTATTGAATGAGGATTCTTGATCAAATAGATGAGGTAAAGCAACGCATTCATGCGTTCCAAGACACCGATCCTAAAGCATTAGAGGAACTACGCATCAAACTGCTTGGTAAAAAAGGAGATATCACCCTGCTATTCAAGGAGTTTCGAAATGTAGCAAATGCAGAAAAGAAAGAGCTTGGCCAAGCGCTGAATGAACTGCGCACACTTGCAACGGCTCGCTTGGCGGAGCTGAAAAAGACGGAAGACCTTGCGGGGCCTGTGCCAGATCACATGGATATGAGCGCCCCCATGCTCACAGAACCGATAGGGGGGCTACATCCGATCAGCATAGTACGTGGTCGGATCGTTGACATATTCTCGCAAATCGGCTTTTCGGTTTCAGAAGGCCCAGAGGTCGAAGATGATCACCACAATTTTGGTGCATTGAATTTCCCACTGGATCACCCTGCGCGCGACATGCAGGACACCTTTTTCGTCGAACATGGTCAAGATCTCGCATTGCGCACACATACCTCTTCGGTACAAGTGCGGGTCATGGAGCATTCCCGACCACCCATAAGAACCATTTCACCTGGACGCGTTTACCGGAATGAAGCGATCAGTGCACGAGCACATTGCATGTTCCACCAAGTAGAGGGCTTATATATCGATACCGACGTGTCCTTCGCTGAACTGAAAGGCACGTTAGAGTATTTCACCAAATCCTTGTTCGGGCCGGATTCTAAGGTACGATTGAGGCCTTCTTATTTCCCTTTCACCGAGCCCAGCGCGGAGGTAGACATTCCTTGTTCCATATGCCGTGGCGAGGGCTGTGGTGTTTGTAAGTACAGTGGGTGGGTAGAAATTATGGGCTGCGGCATGGTAGACCCTAATGTCCTCAGCAATTGCGGCATAGATCCTGAGACCCATAGTGGTTTCGCCTTTGGCATGGGTATCGAACGCATAGCACAGTTGCTCTATCGCGTTCCTGATCTGCGCATGTACTGGGAGAATGACATTCGCTTTTTGGAGCAATTTCAAAGCGAATTCGGACGCTGATAAATCATGTCCACCACCAAGCATGTGGACATCTGTATCCTTGGCGCGGGGCCAGGCGGTTGCACCGCAGCGCTTAAACTAGGCCAGGAATCACCTTCCGGCATTTCTGTGGTAATTGTTGACAAGGCTACGTTTCCGCGCGACAAGGTGTGCGGCGATGCACTTAGTGGAAAGGTCATGAATGCGCTACGCAGGGTCTCCCCTGGCACTTTAGACCAGCTAGTTGATCAACCTACACAAATGCCCTCTTGGGGTATTGACTTTGTGGCCCCGAACGGCAAACATTTAAAGGTGCCATTCACCCGTGAAGTAGGAATTGGTCAAGCTCCGGGTTCGATCATGCCACGTATGGAATTTGACAACTTGCTGCTAAATCAGGTAAAACAGCAAGACGTAGTAGAGGTTTTAGAGAATACGCACATCAAGGGCTTTGAACGAGATGGCAACGGCTTTCTCTTAAAACAGGCGACTGGTGAATCGATTCATGCTAAATTGGTGTTGGCTGCGGATGGCGCTAATTCCACGTTTGCCAGGCGAGTAGCGCAATTACCCATGGAGCCTCGCCATCACTGTGCTGGCGTGCGCGCATACTACACAGGTGTTAGTGGACTTGATACTGACGGGTTCATTGAACTGCACTTCATAGACGAGTTGTTGCCAGGATATTTTTGGATATTCCCTTTGCCCAACGGTTCGGCCAACGTTGGTCTTGGTATTCGTAGTGACATGCTGAAGAAAAAGCGCTTTGACCTGAAGGCCCGGTTAGTCGAACTAGTTAACACCCACCCTAGCCTGAAGGCACGATTCGATAACGCGCAACTTGTTGGTAAAATTGAAGGACTGGGACTACCACTCGGGTCGAAACAAAGAGCACTATCTGGTAACAACTACATGCTCATAGGCGACGCCGGACACCTGATCGACCCCTTTTCAGGAGAAGGCATCAGCCACGCTATGATAAGTGGAAAGAAAGCAGCAGAAACGGCCCTCGCGGCTTTTCAAAACAAAGATCTGACGGCTTCTTCCCTAGCTGCGTACGACGAATCGGTTTGGAAGCGCTTGGGCCAAGAATTGAACATCAGCTCGAAGTTGCAACAATTAGCACAACGGCCTTGGCTGTTCAATTTAGTTGTGAACCGGGCGGTAAAGAATCCCGCACTCGCCGATACGATCAGCTGCATGTTCAACGATCTGGACATGCGAGAACAGTTGAAATCTCCCAAGTTTTATTGGAATTTGATGACGGGGTCATCTACCCGCCGTTAAACCGGTACCGAACTAGGGCAAGTTATTCAGCAACTCAGCATACTTTCCTGCCAACGCTTTTCTAGAATACTTCAGCACCTGATCACTGCTTTTTCTTTGGAGGTTGTTCGTCTTATAACTCCTGAACCATTCTTGAACCACGTTGGTCATGTTCGTTTTGTCAGCGAAGTCAACGGTGGTGCCCGAATCAGTCTCTGCAATAACCTGCCCCGCATCACCATCCGGCGGACCAATGCAAAAAATGGGCCGTTCGGCGGCCAGGTATTCAAACAACTTGCCCGTAAGGATTCCTTTTACATTAGGTGTGTTGTTAAGGGGAAGGAGCAGTATTTGACTCTCTTTTAATTTTTTGATCACTTCCTTGTGCGGCATGTATTTCAATTGCTCCACATTATCTGCAAGGCCGTTCTCACGCATCGTCCTCAGGACGGTATGATCAGTTTTTCCGATAAACCGCACACGTAGTTTTTGTTTGAACTCCGGCTCCTGTTTAGCCAACTCCCCCAACACAGTCCAAAGAGCAATTGGGTTGCGGTCCTTGTTCATCGAGCCAATATGCGTGATGGTGAAATCTGCGGTCAGTTCCGTCGTTACGTGCTCAAAATCTGTTTGGTCGTAGCCGTTAGTGATAACACTGACCTCCTTTCCTCCTGCACGGATCAGGTCTTTAGCACAACCATTGGATACAGTTACCACCTTGGTGGATCTCTCTAAAACAAGCCTTTCTAACTGCTTGTGTTTTTTGTCAGCACGCTTAGACAACATGAGTTGGTCATAAAAGTCGATCGTGGTCCAAGGGTCTCTAAAATCAGCCACCCACGGAATAGACAATTTGCCTGCTAGGCCCAAAGCAATTAAGTGCATGCTGTGCGGCGGCCCGGTGGAAATGATCGCATCAACCGGATTCTCTTTTAGGTACTTCCTAAGAAAACTTATGGATGGCTTGATCCAAAATTTCCGCGCGTCAGGAATAAAGAAATTTCCGCGTACCCAAGTAGCAATCCGTTGGGCCAAGCCGATCTTTTTCTCTTCTGCTAAAAAGCCAACCCCGAAACCTTCGTTCTTTTTTTGACCAACGAATCGTTTATAGATGGAGTAGGGTTCTAGTACTTTCCTTTTTATCACTACTGTATCCGGGTGGACATCCTGCAACAGGGAATCATCACGAGCAGGCATTTCACCACCATCAGCTGTGTAAATAATCGGTTCCCACCCAAAGTCGTGCAGGTACTTAGACATCTTCAACCAACGCTGCACACCCGAACCTCCGCTCGGTGGCCAGTAATAGGTAATGATCAAAACCTTTTTCATTATGCCACGCTAATGCAATGATAGCAACAATGAAAGCACCTTGGACACTGCACAACTTTACTTACCTTGCTCTCATGCTCAATTTGAGCTCCACTAGGCGCAAATCGACTATTCGCTGGCTTTATTACTTGCTGGCCATCGTCGTTCCATTCTCCCTCAACATCTTCTTTCCAAGAATCGGACTAGAGGTAGTGACCCCGGCGGAATTACTTATTGCGTGCCTCTTTCTCCTTATGCTTCCCGATGCTCCTTCCATTTTCGGTTTTCTCCTGCAAAAACATCGTACGGTTTTCTTTCTTCTTTTCCTCTACTTATTCTTCTCCTTTGTTTCGGTTCTCTTCTCTACTAACATCATCGTGTCCGTTAAAGCACTTGCTGTTGAGCTGGTCTTCATAACGACCTTTCTATTTGGGTTGATATGGCTCGCAGATCGCCAACAACTGAATGTTGATCGTCTTTTTAGATTGCACGCTGGTGCAGTGGTCGTGCTGTCCTTTATACCCCTATCGCAATTGAGCGCCTTGGTCCTTGATAGGCGCGAGTCTAGCTACGCTGCACACCCTTTTTTTAATGATCACACTGAATACGGCGCGGCACTAGTATTTGCCTTGACCTGGGTTCTCGCAAAAGTGATCTCGCGACAAGGTGCTCGTACTGAAAAATTGTATTGGTTTCTAGCATTGGCATTTCTTTTCTTCGCGCTATTCGCTTCGTACAGCAGGGCTGCTTGGTTGAGTATTTGTGTTCTTATACCTGTCCTTGGTATCTGCTTCTTGTATACTAAGAGGCGTTGGATAGCAGGCGTGGCCGTGCTTGTTCTCTTTTCTTCTCTTCTTCTCGTTGCACCACACTTGCCCATGTTCGGCGGTCGATCAGCTGATGCTAACGCCGTGAATAGTGGTTTGGTCGAACAACTTCGATCCATTGCTGATTTCAACAACGATGAGAGTAACGCCCAGCGCGTAAGTAAATGGCGGAGGGCATGGTCATTGTTCATGGAGCACCCGTTCTCTGGAACAGGGCCTGGAACCTTTCAATTTCAAGAATTTCCTCAATCGGACGTATTGGTTGAAGACGCCAGTCGGATCACCCGACGATGGGGGATCGGAAATGATGCAATGATCCGCGCCAATCCGCAGACCCACCTGCAAGATACTGGCACAGCCCACAACGAGTTCTTACTTCGGCTGTCTGAACGCGGCATTATGGCAACACTTTGCTTCGCACTGCTACTGATTTACGTCTTAAGCCTAGGGCTTAAGCAGCTACTAATAGACGGTTTTAGAAACCACCATGCAGTATACGCCTTCAGCGCATTGCTGACCTACAGCGTTCATGCCCTTGTAAATAATTTTCTGAGCGGACCTAAGCTGGGGTTTCTTTTCTGGGCTTCGGTCGCGTTGGCGCTACATGCAAGTCAGAACCGTCAGAAAGTCCCTGTTCCAGAATACCATTGAACCAATCGGAGCCATTGGCAGTTGTCGATCTCTGTTTCAACAACCTGAACTGTTCCTCTATCTCCTTCTTTACGAACACAACCACAATGAGCGCACCTAGTATGAGGCCCAAAAAAGAACACACGATCACCCGTAGCAGTCCCGTCCTTGTGGGAGAGTTGCGCACGTCCTTAATAGCTTTTTGGGTCAATAAAACATTGGGTTGCACTCCAGCTTTCTTCTGGTAAAGCGCAAGTTCATATTGCTTGGACAGTTGTTGATAATCTGGTCTACTGCTCTCGAAACGCTTACCTAGTCCTCTTAAATATGCCGTGTTCCATTCACTAAGATCCTGACGTTCTGATAATAAATGAAGTTCCTTCAGAATTTCCTCAGACGTTGAGTCACTGCGGGTTTCAATATCCTTCAACAGGAGGCCCAGAACCTTGCTCTTACGGTTCAGTTCTTTTCTTCTTTCTTTTTGAATGGCCTGCTCTAGGTTTCGATAAAGCTGGTTGAGCAAGTTCCTTGCGACGATTGGATCCCGATCGGTGTAAATCACTTGTAGGGTACTATTATTCTTGGTGCTTACCTGCAATCGTTCTTTGAATATCAGTAATGTGCGTTCATATCTATCAGCCGTACCCGCGGGTATCCCATACAGGTCAACCAGTCCATTTGATTTGATCAAGCCGTTTGCGAGCCTAGTGGATTGAATGAGATTTCTGACCTTGATCAAACTAGGCGAGTCGAGACTTATTCCAAATCCATTTGTTTCATTGCTGACAGAATCGTCAACATGAATGATGATCTCAGACTGGTACAACGAAGGGAACTTTGAATTCAAAAAAAGACCAGTAACGCCCCCCAAAAGAAGAGCAGAAAGCAGCATGAATCGATAATTCCAAAAGACTCGAGACCACTCGAACGATAGAATAAGCCATTTTGAGGTCATTAAAAAAAGGAATTTTTAGCCTGTTAAACGCGGCACGCATTTGCTCGCGTGCTGAGCAAAGAAAGGCAAAAAGTCAGTATGTGCTAGTTCCTGCTTCTTGCCATCTCTACAACGTGTTTATTACTCCTTCACAAAGCGAGCAGACAAGCGCTTACCCGCCGCATCAACAAGCGTGATGATGTACTGACCCGCTGTGAGGGCGTCCATGGGAATGATGGCGCGCTCAACGAAGTAATCTGCGCGGCTGTTTTGCATTAAGCGGCCATCTACTGAATAGATCAGTAGTTGCTTCGCCTGAAAATCCATTGGCTTTTCGAGCGTCAAGTAGTCTGCAACAGGAACTGGATAAACACTTAGTTCATTGTTCTTGAACACCACCGGTACGCTGGTAACGATGCCGTATGAAACGATCGCGGGCGGGGTGCGAATGGGCGGGTTGAAATCGAAGAAGATATCCGCTTCGTTGCTGATCAAGGTACCAATGGCCAAGCCCTCGTCCGGTTCGATCGTGAAACTCACCAGGCCATGGCTCAGTGGTTCATTGATATTGCTATCTGGCAATAAGATGTTAGCAAAGGTGAATGTCAATAATCCATCTGCGCCCAGTTCGTATGTATACGGATGTGAGCTGGGACCCGGGATAAAGGAGCCTACTGAAACCTCTGTAGGTAGTGTATCTACGATAACGACATTGA